>JAGWIL010000185.1 GCA_028866335.1 Rhodospirillales bacterium | reverse complement strand
GGCGCAAAGGCTTTCCCGATGCGTGGCAATTGCCGCAAGGTGGTGTTGATGAAGGCGAGAACATTCGCCTTGCCGTTTTGCGCGAGCTGAAAGAGGAAATCGGCACCGATAAGGCGGAGATTATTGCCGAATATCCTGATTGGCTGCTTTATGATCTGCCACCGCATCTGGTGGGCGTGGCGTGGAATGGGAAATATCGCGGGCAGCGGCAGAGATGGTTCGCGCTGCGATTCACCGGTGAGGATTCTGATATAAACTTGCACGCTGATGCACACCCGGAATTTGAGGACTGGAAATGGGCGCGGCTGGATGAGCTGCCGCATCTTGCGGTGGCGTTCAAACGGGACATCTATGAGAGGCTGGCACGGGAATTCGCGCCATACGCGTAATTTTCAGAATTGCGTGTGCCTGACAAAAAGGGATCGCAGACCATGATGAATCTGACCGCCGCTGACGGACACAAGTTTCAAGCTTTTGAGGCCGGGAATGTGAACGCCCCCCGCGGCCTGCTGGTTGTGCAGGAGATTTTTGGTGTGAACCCGCATATCCGCGAGGTTGCGGAACGCCTGGCCGGATACGGCTACCGAGTGCTGGCCCCTGCGGTTTTCGACCGCGTGGAACCAGGCATGGAGCTGGATTATTCAGAAGCGGGGGTTAAAGCCGGGCTGGAGGCGCGGGTAAAAATTCCCGAAGAAAAAACGCTGCTGGATTTGGAGGCCACCGCCGCTGCATTTTCCGGCAAGCCGGTGGGGATTATCGGCTATTGCTGGGGCGGCACCCTGGCCTGGGCTGGTGCCACCCACAGCAAACGCTTCAAGGCGGCAAGCTGCTGGTATGGCGGCGGCATTGCCGCCACCAAAACCGCCAAACCCAACTGCCCGGTGCAGATGCATTTCGGCACTGAGGATCACAGCATTCAGCTGAGCGATGTGGACGCGATTAAGGCAGCACAGCCGGGCGTGGACGTGTTTGTGTATGAAGGCGCGCAGCACGGCTTTGGCTGCGACCCCCGCCCCAGCTATAGCGCCAAGGATTGGGAGCTGGCGGAACTGCGTTCGCTGGCGTTTTTTGCCGAGCATCTGCGCTGACCACAGCGCGGGCCGGTTTGACATAGGCCACCACGATGGCATGAATTGAGCGAGCCCGTGAAGGATCAGCATCCCATGGATATATTTTCCGACCCTAAGCGCCCACACCGCAGGAAATTGCTACCGATCTCGCCGATTGAACGGCCCAAGGGCTGCGACACGATTGGGCTGGTGCTGCAAGGCGGCGGCGCGCTGGGTGCTTACCAGGCGGGCGTGTATCAGGCCCTGCATGAAGCCGGGCTGGAACCAGACTGGGTGGCTGGCGTTTCCATAGGTGCAGTGAACTCCGCCATTATCGCTGGCAATAAGCCCGAACACCGGGTGGAACGGCTGGAGAAATTCTGGACGGATATTACCGCGCGAGACCCATTCACAGCCTGGTTTGAGGGCGATAGTGCCCGCAAGCTACGCAACGGGCTTTCCGCCATGAACGGCATGATGTTTGGCCAGCCGGGATTTTTCAAACCCGTGCCGTTCGCGGGCTTTCTGGCACCGCGCGGGGCGCGGTTTTCAACAGCACTCTACGACACCTCCCCCCTGCATCACACCTTGGAAATGCTGGTTGATTTCAAGCTGATCAACGAGGGGCAAATTCGCCTCGCGGTGGGGGCGGTGAATGTAGAGACCGCGAATTTCGCCTATTTCGACAATGCCGAGCGCGAGATAGAGCCTGAGCACATCATGGCCTCCGGAGCACTTCCGCCCGGCCTGCCGATGATCCGTATCGACCAGCACCATTACTGGGATGGCGGGCTGGTTTCCAACACACCGCTGCAACATCTGCTGGATAATATTGGCTCCAAAAACCTGCTGGCTTTTCAGGTGGATTTGTTTTCCGCCAGCGGCGAAATTCCGCGCGACATGCCCGAGGTTTTGGCCCGGCAGAAGGATATTCAATATTCCTCCCGCACCCGCACCACCACCGACCATTTTTTGGAAACCCACCGGCTGAAGCAGGCGCTGCGCGACGCACTTGAAAAAATTCCCGCGGCCCAGTTGAGCGATGAGCAGCGGATGGCGAAAGAGGAGCTGAAGCATCTGCCCGAGATCAATATCATGCAGCTTATCTATAAGCAGAAAGCTTATGAGGGCGATGCCAAGGATTACGAGTTCAGCCGCATCTCCATGAAGGAGCATTGGCGCTCGGGCTATTACGACACCCGCAACACGCTAAACCATAAGGACTGGCTACAATTTCGCGGCACACCGGGAATCCGCTCGTTCGATCTGCACCATACCGGGGAATGACCCCCTTGCCTGCGCCCCGCGCGGCGTGGCAACCAGAACGCCCGGTGCGTTAAGGAGTCCGCGTAGTTGAGCGATCTGTTCGAGAATATCCCCGCCAAGGACAGCTACGGTGCCAAGGATATCGAGGTTCTGGAAGGGCTGGAGCCTGTTCGTCGGCGGCCGGGCATGTATATCGGCGGCACGGATGAGAACGCCCTGCACCATCTGGCCGCCGAGATTCTCGACAATTCCATGGATGAGGCGGTGGCCGGGCACGCCAGCACCATCGAGATGTGGCTGGGTGCTGGCAACCAGCTTACCGTGCGCGATAATGGGCGCGGTATTCCGGTGGACCCGCACCCGAAATTCAAGAACAAATCCGCGCTGGAGGTGATTTTCACCACGCTGCATTCCGGCGGCAAATTCTCCGGCAAGGCCTATGCCACCTCGGGCGGGCTGCATGGCGTTGGGTCATCGGTGGTTAACGCGCTCTCCTCCAGCTTTATTGCCGAGGTGGCGAAGGACCGTAAGCTGTACCGGCAAAGCTATGTGCGCGGCCAACCGCAAACCAAGCTGGAAGAGGTGGGGGCGGCCCAGAACCGGCGCGGCACCACCATAAGCTTTGTGCCGGATACAGAGATTTTCGGGCCGCTGAAATTCTCACCCGCCAGGTTGTTCAAGCTTTGCCGCAGCAAGGCGTATTTGTTCCGGGGCGTGAAAATCCTCTGGGCTTGCGATGCCAGCCTGCTGAAAGCCGAATCGGATGTACCTGCCGAGGCGGAGCTGCACTTTCCCGGGGGTTTAAGGGATTCATTGGCGGCTGAGCTGGGTGGGGCTGCTTTGGTGCTGCCGGAGATTTGGGCGGGGGAGGCGAAATTCGCCGCCATTAACGGCCAGGACCAAGGCAAGCTGGAATGGGCTTTTGCCTGGGCGGAACAGGGCGAAGGCACCATAGACACGTATTGCAACACCGTGCCCACGCCCTTGGGCGGCACACATGAAGCAGGAATGCGCAGCGCGCTGCTGAAAGGCTTGCGGAGCTGGGCGGAGACGCGGGGCAACAAGCGCGGTGCGGCGATTATTGCCGACGACGTGCTGGGCGGGTTGCGCGCCAAGCTCTCGCTGTTCATCCGCGACCCGCATTTCCAGGGCCAAACCAAGGAGAAACTCACATCGCAGGATGCCGGGCGGCTGACCGAAACCTCGCTGCGCGACCGGTTCGACCATTTTCTGGCAGGCGACCCGGCCAATGCGGATAATCTGCTGGCTTATGTGGTGGACCGTGCGGAAGAGCGCATCCGCCGCAAAGAACAGAAAGACACCCCGCGTAAATCCGCCACGCGGCGTTTGCGCCTGCCCGGCAAATTGGCTGACTGCGCCACGGAAAGTGCCGATGGCACCGAGATTTTTCTGGTGGAGGGCGATTCGGCTGGCGGCTCCGCCAAACAGGCGCGCAACCGCAACACCCAGGCGATTCTGCCGCTAAAGGGCAAGATTTTGAACGTCGCTTCAGCTTCCGTGGAGAAGCTGAAGCAGAACCAGGAATTGAAAGACCTGATCGAAGCGCTGGGCTGTGGCACAGGCAACAGCTTCAACCGTGCGAATCTACGCTATGAGCGTATCATCATCATGACCGATGCAGATGTGGACGGCGCGCATATCGCCTCGTTGTTGATGACGTTTTTTTACCGCGAATTGCCCGAACTTATCCGTCACGGCCATGTGTATCTGGCACAGCCGCCGCTCTATCGCCTGACGCAAGGGGCCAAGAGTGTTTATGCGATGGATGATGCCGCGCGCGAGAAAAT
>JAGWIL010000184.1 GCA_028866335.1 Rhodospirillales bacterium | reverse complement strand
GCCACCGCCACATAGGGCCAGCCGCCAAAGCGTTGCGTGCAGGGCAGAATTTCGGCGGGCACGCCATCCAGAATCTGCGCGGGTTGCGGTGCATCGCAGGCATAGGCGGCATCCAGCCCGGCGCGCCAGGGGCTGCTGGTGGCCAGCGCAGCAAGCTGCCCGGCACTGGCGGCACCGCCTGCCTGCACCTGGGCACTCGGCTGGTCCCAACTGCCGCAATAAATATCAGCACGGCCGCCAATACGTTGCAGCGTGCAGCTTTCCCCGGCGCTGTTCTGGCCAACGGGCACGCCCTCCCCGGTGCTAATTTGCGCCTGGTCGTAGGCGCTGGCGGGCGGTTTCGCGCAGCTCCCCAGCCCGAGAGACAGCAGCAGCGCCAGAGCGGCAGGCGCGCGGGTGAAACCTCGATTGCTCATGGCCACCCCTTAAAAATCCCGCGCGGCGATGCCGGGCAGCGTCACGTTTTTATCCAACCGCCGCCGTTTGCGGGGTGAAAGATTGAAGTTTTCCAGTGGGTTGGCTTGCGGGAGCCCCTCAATGGGCAGAATGGTGCAATTAACGGAGCCGATGGGGCAGGTATTGAACCGGTAGCCAGGTTGCGGGAACGGAAAGGCAGTGCCCTTGCCCGCCGCTGTTGGCCCGGTGATGGAGCCGATGGAGCCGGTCATCTGCACGGACTGCGCGCTCAGCACGAGCAAACGCAGCACGTTCACATTGCCGCTTACCGCCCCTCCAGTACCCGCTGCGAGCACAAGGTCGGTATTGGGTGCGTTCAGCACGCCCGGTGCCGGGGCCAGCGCGATGGTGCCGCTATTGGCGAGTCTCATGAACAAGGTCGCCTGGGGGCTGGCATTGCCAAGGTATTTCGGCGCGTTCGGCCCGGAATCGATATTGAAGGTGCCGTTTTGGATGATCGAGGGGTTGTTGCCGGTTACGGCCAGAATCGAATCCACACCTGTGCGGGGCTGGAGGGACGTGCCGGTGACGGTGCTGCCGCTTAGGTACAACCCGCCGCCGGCGCTGCCATCCAGAATCATTGCCCCGGCGGCGGTTATGCTCACCGCATTGGCCACCACCGGCCCGATAATGGTCAGCGGCGCATCGTTAGTCAGCATGAACACGCTGTCAGCCATCAGGAAGCTGCCAAGCGTGCCGATATCCGTTGCGGCGCCGAATTCGGCGAGCTGCCCGGCCGTGCCGGTGAGCGTTCCGGCATTCAAGGCACCGGATTCATGGATGATGTTCCCCTTGGCCCGCAGATTCAGCTCATTGCGCACATCCATGGCACCGGAGAGCGTGATGGACGGCGCTGTGATCGTAGCCGTGGCGGCGCTGATATTCCCGCCCGTCTGGTTCACCGCCCCGGTGGCGGAGATGTAGAGCGCATTGCTGATACGCGCCGTACCGCTGGCGTTGAAGCCGCCGTTTGAGCCCAGCGTGGCGTTCTGCGCCGTGAGCGTACCGGCCAGCCCGCCCACATTGGCGATGTTTACATTGCTGGCCGTGGTAACATCACCCAGCGTCACGATATTGGTGCCGCTGAGATCGATATTGGTGCCGCTGGCGTTAAGGCGCGCTGCTGTTAACACCCCGTTGCTCTGGCTGATGGCTCCGCCGCTATACAGGCTGAGCGTGCCGCCGGTGCTCACATTGCCCGCCACGGTGAGCGCGGGGCCGGTGTTCAGCAGCAAATTGCCCCTGGTGGCAAAGGCCCCCAGCACAGGAATGGCGTTGCCTGCCTGCCCAAAGCTGGCGCTCCCGCCGATGGTGCCGCCATCGCTGGTTAATGCGGCGGCGGTGATGCTGCCCGCGGTCTGGGTGATGTTGCCGGAATCCGCCAAGGCCAGGGTGCCACCAAGCGAAACCGGCCCGGTGATGGCGAGCGCCTCGGCATCAGCCAGGGTCAGCCCGCCATTGGCGTTGAAATTGCCGAGGGCGGCGATGTTGTTGGCGCTGTTGTTAAACACCGCATTGCCAGCAAGTGCGGAGCCTCCGGTGGTGAGCAGCGCGGCATCAATTATGCCGCCAGCACCCTCGCTGGCCCCGCCGCCATTCAGTTGCAACGCGCCGGATGTGCTGAGCGTGCCGTTTAACGCGAAGCTGGGTGCAGAGAGTGTCACTGCGCTGGCGGAGAGCTGGCCGGTCTGGCTCAGCCCGGTGCTGGAGGCGAGGTCGATCGTGCCGGTCGCGGCGAGGTTCTGCACATCGGGGAATTTGTTGCCCGCCTGCGTCATCACGATATTGCCATTGACCGCGCCGGTGCTGCTCAGCACGCCGGTGCTTATGGTACCGCCGCTTTGCGAAACGCCGCTGGAGCCGCCCACTGCCAGCGTGCCGGGGGTGGTGACGTTGCCGGTGAAGTTCAGCCCGGCGGAGGTGAGGGTGGCATTGGTGGCGGCAAGGCTGCCCGTTTGTGTGAGAGCAGCGTTGTCAGCCAGGGTCAGCGAACCGGTATCGGTGAAATTCGCCAGCGTGTTGATGGTATTGGCACCGCCGTTCAACACGGCATTGCCAGATACGCTGCCGGTGAGCGTGGTTACGCTCAACCCGCCGCCGATTTCATTCACACCATTGCTGGCGGCAAGCACCAGAGTTCCGGTACGCACCGGCGCGTTCAGCGTGATACTGGTGTCGGTGAGGCTGATGGCGCTGGCTGAAACGGGGCCGTTTACCGCCAGCGCCGTGGCATCCGCCAGGGTGAGGCTGCCGCCGTTAAGCGTGAGGCTGCCCAGCGTGCCGATGCTGTTGCTGCCCTGGCTGAGATTAACACTGCCGGCAATCGCCCCGCCCGCCAGTAAGCTGCCCGCGGTAAGGTGGTTGGCGGAGGTGGCGGTAACGCCAGCGCCGCTGGCAAGGGCGAGCGTGCCCGGCACATCCAGCGTACCCGCAAAGGTGATGCCGGTGCCGGAGAGAGAAAGCAGCGTTGCCGCAATGCTGGCTGAGCCATCGGCGATGATGCTGCCTGCGGTGGAAATATCCAGCGCCGCAGCATGGATGGCTCCCAGCAGCGTGCCTGAAAGGTCCAGCCCCGCCGCGTTGCCGCCAAGGTCCACGGCAAGGCCAGTGGTGCGAGGCGCGATGCTTACAATGCCGCCCGCCGCGTTCACCGCCCCGCCGTTATCGGTGATGCTGTCAGCCGCGAGGCTGATATGCCCGGCGCTGAGGGTGTTCGCCAGCGTCAGGCCGGGGGCGGAAAGCGCCAGGCTGCTGCCGGCTGAAACCGCGCCGTTTACATTCAGTGCGGCGGTGTCTTGCAGGTTGATGGTGCTGGTGGCGGAGAGGGCGTTGAGGGTGCTGATGGTGTTGGCCCCGCCCAGCAGAATATTGCTGCCATTGCCGGAGAGTGTTGCGGTGTTCAGCGCGCCGGTGCTGGCCTGGGTGATGGCCGAGCTGGCGGAGAGGTTGAGCAGGCTGGCATTCACCAGGCCGTTCAGGGCCATGCTGGCGGCGTTGAAATTAAGCGTGGTGCCGGTGAGGGTGCCGGTCTGGTTGATGCCGCCGGTGCTGTCCAGTGAGAGCATTGCGTTGGCGAAGCTCACCGCGCCTTCGGTGATAATGGAGCTGGCGGAATGCCCATTGGCATTGCCCAGAATGATCTCCGCCGCCGGGCTCATGGCACTCACCAGCGCCTGGGAGAGTTGCAGGCCAGCGACGCTGCTGCCGCCGAGGTCGATAGCGCCATTGCTGTAGGGTGCCAGCGCGATGGTGGCTGCGGTAAGGCTGCCGCCTGCGCCTTCCAGCAGCCCGTTGGTGGCCAGCGCCAGGCTGGTGCCCGCACTCACTGCCCCGCCCAACGTGATGGTGCCGGTATTGTCCAGCACGATATTCCCGGAGGCAGACAGCGCCCCAAGAGTGCCAATGCTGTTGGCATTGGCGAGCGAGAGCGCGCCCCCGATGCTGCCCGTTCCGGTGGTGAGTTCGCCCAGGGTGAGCGTGCCGCCCGCCGCCTCGTTCACGGCATTTGTGGCGGTCAGGCTGAGCGTGCCGGGGGTGGAGACGAGCCCGGCTATGGTGAGCGCGGAACTATCGGCCAATTGCACATTGCCGCCTGCCGCCAGTGCCCCCAGCGTGCCGATGGTGTTGGCCCCGCCCAGGGCCAGCCCACCGCTAAGGCTGCCTGTGCCGGTGGT
>JAGWIL010000183.1 GCA_028866335.1 Rhodospirillales bacterium | reverse complement strand
GTATGCTGCGCCGCTGGGCGGAACGCGCGGGCCTGACCAGCAGCTTTTCAATTCTCGACACGGACGACCAGCTCCGCCTGCTCAAGCAAATTCTGGAAGCCGCGCGCATCGACTTCAAACGCTGGCCGCCCAATGCGCTGATGGCGCAGATCCAGCGCGGGAAAGATAAAGGTTTCATGCCGGACCAGATTCCGGCAATCTAAACATCGGAATTCGCCAATGGCCGCGCCGAGGAATTCTACGCCGCCTACCAGGCCCGCCTGCGCCAGCTCAACGCGGTGGATTTCGGCGATCTTCTGCTGCTGATGGTGCACCTGCTGAAGACCGATACTGAGGTGCTGGCACATTACCACCGCACCTTCCGCTATATTCTGGTGGACGAATACCAGGACACCAACCTGGTACAATATTACTGGCTGCGGCTGCTTGCGCAGGGCCACAAGAATATCTGCTGCGTGGGCGATGACGACCAGAGCATCTATAGCTGGCGCGGCGCGGAGATTGAAAACATCTTGAAATTTGAACGGGATTTTCCGGGTGCTAAGATCGTACGGCTGGAGGCGAATTACCGCTCCACCCGGCCCATTCTCGCAGCTGCCTCGCACCTCATCTCCCATAACGAAGGCCGGCTCGGCAAAACCCTGCATCCCGGCCGCAACGATGCGGATGGCGAGAAAGTTGAAGTAATTTCCTTGTGGGACTCCGAGGAAGAGGCGCGCAGCGTGGGCGGGCGCATCGAATCGCTCTGGCGCTCTGGCCATTCCTTGAACGAGATCGCCATTCTGGTGCGCGCCGGGTTCCAGACCCGCGCTTTTGAGGAAAGACTGCTCACACTTGGTGTGCCGTACCGCATCGTCGGCGGCCTGCGCTTCTATGAACGCCAGGAAATCCGCGACGCCATCGCTTACTTGCGCGTGCTCGCACAGCCATCGGATGATCTCGCCTTCGAGCGCATCGTGAACCTTCCCAAGCGCGGCGTGGGGGAAAGTGCAATGCGTAATCTGCACGAAACCGCGCGAACCACTGGTCTTTCCTTGCACGACGCGATGGTGAAGCTGGTTTCCGAGGGCGGGTTCAAAGGCAAGCTCGGCACAACCTTGCGCGGGCTTGTTGAACAGTTCGGTGCCTGGCGCGGGCTTCTTGAAGCGCAGGGCCCGGTGGTGGCGCTGGACGCGCTGCTGGAAGAAAGCGGCTACATCGCCATGTGGAAGGCGGATAAATCGCCCGACGCGCCGGGGCGGCTGGAAAACCTGAAAGAGCTTTCCCGCGCCTTGGCGGATTTCGAAACCTTGGCGCAGTTCCTTGAGCATGTCGCACTCGTCACTGAGGTGGAAACTGAAAGTGACGGCGCTAAAGCTTCGATGATGACGCTGCACGGCGCCAAGGGGCTGGAATTCGACACGGTGTTTCTCCCCGGCTGGGAGGAAGGCGTATTCCCCAACCAGCGCGCCTTGGATGAAGGCGGCAACAAAAGCCTGGAGGAAGAACGCCGCCTGGCTTACGTCGGCATTACCCGTGCCAAACAACGCGCCATTATCCTGCACGCCGCCAACCGGCGTATCTATGCCAATTGGCAAAGCTCCATCCCCAGCCGGTTTATAGATGAGCTGCCAGAGGAAGTGATCCGCCGTTCCGGCTCCGCCCAGCCGCAAAATGCCCGCCCTGCCCTGGCCGCCACGCAATTCCCTGTTCAGGCCCGCCCGGCGCGCGCGAACAAGATTCCCGTCGGCGCACGGGTGTTCCACCAGAAATTCGGCTATGGCCGCGTCATTGCCGCCGATGACGACCGGTTGGATATTGATTTCGAGACATCAGGAGAAAAACGCGTGCTGGACCGTTTCGTGGAGCGCCAGGATGGCTGAGGAAGTTCTGGAATGCATCTCGCTTCGCGTGCCTGCCGCCGTGATGGAGAATTTCGAGGCCGCCCTTTCCAGCGTCTGCCGCGCTGTATCCTTTTATCACGACGAAGACGCGGACGAATGGGACCTGCAAGGCGTGAAGGAACGCGGCGAATATGAGGAAGACCTTGCCGCCGCCTTGATGATCGCCGAAATGGTCTCCGGCTTCTCGCCTGAGATAACGCGCGGGCTGGTGCCCGTTGGCGGCTGGCTGGCGCGCACGCAGCAGGCCTTCCCCGAGCAGCTTATCGGCCGCCGCTTCGCCATACGCGGCACCCATATTCAGGAGCCGGAACGGCCTGGGCGCATCACCATCACGCTGGATGCTGGCCTCGCCTTCGGCACTGGCGAGCATAACTCCACCCGCGGCTGCCTGGTCACGCTGGAGGACCTCGTGAAGCATCACCACCCGCAACGCATTCTGGACCTTGGCACCGGCTCCGGCATCCTCGCCATAGCCGCGGCCAAGCTGCTGCATAAAACCGTGCTGGCGACCGATATCGACGCCCGCGCCGCCCGCGTGGCCGGGGAAAATGCCAAGCTCAACGGCGTGGCGGGGATGATCCGCGCCATCCAGGCCGATGGCTGGGCGGACCCGCGCATCACCAAGGCAGCCCCGTTCGATCTGGTTTTCGCCAACATCCTGGCCCGCCCGCTTTGCGCCATGGCGCATCAACTATCCGCGCACCTTGCCCCTGGCGGTGTCGCGATTCTCGCCGGGCTGCTGAACACACAGGTGAACTGGGTGCTTTCCTGCCACCGCCGCGCCGGGCTCAAACTGGAGCGCAGGCTGGTTGATGGGGCTTGGTCAATTCTGACGCTGCGGAAATAACGCGCCACTCTGCCAATAAAAAAGGCCGGGGAAAATCCCCGGCCTTTTAAGTAGAGGGAGAGGCGGATTCAGACATTAGAGCGATCGCTGATGCGATGCGCTCTAATGTCATCCGGCTCTAATGCCCCAACGCCTGGACAATTTCCTCGGTCATCTTCTTAGCATCGCCAAAGAGCATCATGGTGTTATCACGGAAGAACAGTTCGTTATCCACACCGGCATAGCCGGAGGACATACCACGCTTCACGAACAGCACGGTCTTGGCCTTGTCCACGTCCAAAATCGGCATACCGTAAATCGGGCTCTGCGGGTTGGTCTTGGCCGCGGGGTTGGTCACGTCGTTCGCGCCGATCACGTAAACAACATCCGCCGTGGCGAATTCGTTGTTAATCTGCTCCAGCTCGAACACATCGTCATACGGCACGCTGGCTTCGGCCAACAGCACGTTCATATGCCCCGGCATACGGCCGGCCACAGGGTGAATGGCGTATTTCACTTCCACGCCATCTGCCTTCAGCAGGTCGCCCAGTTCACGAAGCGCGTGCTGCGCCTGCGATACCGCCATGCCGTAACCTGGCACCACGATAATCTTGGAAGCATTCTTCATGATGAAGGCCGCGTCGTCGGCGGAGCCATGCTTCACGGCCTTGCCTTCGGAGTTGCTGCCACCCACGGGTGCCGCATCGCCGGAATTGCCGAACCCACCGGCGATCACGTTGATGATCGAGCGGTTCATGCCCTTACACATAATGTAGGACAGAATCGCACCGGAAGAGCCAACCAGCGCACCCGTTACGATAAGCGCCAGATTGCCAATGGTGAAACCAATGCCCGATGCCGCCCAGCCGGAATAGGAGTTGAGCATGGAAACCACCACGGGCATGTCCGCGCCGCCGATGGGGATGATCAACAGGAAGCCCAGCAGGAAAGACAGCAGCGCGATGAGCGAGAACAGCACCATACTGCCGCCGGACGCCACGAAAGCGATAACCAGCAACAGAATCGCGATGCCAATACCGGCATTAAGCTGATGCTGGCCACGGAACGTAATCGGCGTGCCCTTCATCAATGCCTGCAACTTCGCGAAAGCGATCAGCGAGCCGGAGAAGGTGATAGCACCAATGGCAAGGCCGATCGACATTTCGATCAGGCTTTCGGTGTGGATATGGTGCGGCGTGCCTATGCCAAAGCTCTGCGGCGCATTAAGCGCCGAAGTGGCAACGAACACAGCAGCCAGACCCACCAGCGAGTGGAACGCGGCGACAAGCTGCGGCAACGCCGTCATCTTAATCTTCTGCGCCACGACCAGGCCGATGGAGCCGCCAATGGCGACACCGAGCACGATCACCAGCGCCCAGCCCCAATCCATCCCGCTATGCAGGAAGGTTGCAGCAATGGCGATGACCATGCCGATCATGCCGAAGCGGTTGC
>JAGWIL010000182.1 GCA_028866335.1 Rhodospirillales bacterium | reverse complement strand
CCCAGATCCGCGAGCATCTGCACGCAGGTGGGCCCAGCCAGTACGCGGGTCAGGTCGAATATTTTCAATCCGGTCAGGCAGCCTGGCGCAATAGCGCCTGATGACCCGGTAGAGTCGATGTTCGGCGTAACTATGCTATTCATATCGTTTACTCCGGCAATGTTTCGCCACGCGTCTCGCGACCGAACGGAATAATCAGCAACCCGGCCGCGAAGGCGACTGCTGTACAGGCCACCGGAATGCCGATGGTTCCCATGTGCAAAACCGCCGCACCAAGAATAAAGTTTACACCCGCACCGGCAATGCGCCCGATGGATGTACAGAAGGCGAAAGCCGATGCGCGTATCTCCGTGGGAAATAATTCCGGCAGCCACAGGCTGAACATTGCGAAATTGGCCCCGCCCAGACCCAGGAAAAACAATGCCGCCATGAACACTGGCAAAGCAAATTCCGCTGGAAGATAAAAAGCCCAGCCAAACGAAGCTATGATCGAGAAGAACATGACCACGAAATACAGCGCCAAAGTTTTACGCCGGCCTATTGCCTCAGCGATTATCGGTAATGCCAAACACCCAAGAATTGTTCCAATCGAAAGCAGCGCGGTGCCAAGCGAAGCCGTATGAAGCGCTTGCGGAAGGGTCATGCCCGCCTGGCGAGAAAGTTTGATAAGCGCTGTCGGTTCATAAACCGCGCCAGCCCACAACCCCACAATCGCCACTGTTAGCAGCAGAGACATGGTTATGGTCTGCCCCCTAAAGGGTGCCGAAAAAATGCGCCGCAGCGGATTCTGAACAATGCGGTCGCGCTTGCGCTCCCATTTCGCAGTCTCCTTCACGCCCGTCAGCACCAGGACGGAGACAATCACCGGCGTCATCCCGCACAGAAACATCGCCCGCCAGCCGAAATGCACACCAACCGTATAATTAAGCGCCGCCGCTACAAAGAAGCCGACGTAATAGCCCGTTTGCAAATAGCCAGCGCCCATCTTGCGCCGGTCCTCCGGCCAGCTTTCAGCCACATAAGTGCCTGCCAGCGCCCACTCGCCGCCAATGCCCACGCCAGCGATGAAGCGGAAAAAGCCCAACTCCCAAATATTATGCGAAAATGCAGCCAACCCCGTGAACACTGCATAGAGCAAGATGGTGCCGGCCAAGGTATTCTTGCGGCCGAACCTGTCTGCCACCGGCCCCCAAATGAAAGATACACCCCAGCCAAGCAGAAACATCGCGAACAAGATGGAGCCGTAAAAGCCAATATTAGCAGGCACGGCGGCAATGCCTGAATGCGGCAGCAGTTCTGTTAATGCTGGTGCCAACACCAACGCATAAATAAAGCTGTCCATCCCATCCAGCATCCAGCCAAACCAAGCCCCCCAAAACCCTGCGATTTGTTGGCGGCTAAGCGGCGTACGCCATTTAATGCCAGCAGCAGCACTGGCAGGTCCGGTGTTTGTGATCATGTCCGTTCCTCATTTAAAACGTTTATCTGTTTTATTCGTTTAGGTTCTTTTTATTCACGTAACGGCGTAACAAGTTTGGCCTCGCCGGGTGCGGTGGCAAATTGAGCAGAGCCTGCACCGATTCTCCCCGGGCTACATATTGATCGCGTGCGAATGCTTCATGATTCGCTTCAATCATCTCGGGGTCATAAAGATAATTCACCATAATACAGTAGGATTCTTTGAGCCCTGCTTTATTTGCATTGGCCATCCAGTTAATCCGCTCCAGCCGTGCGCCATTGCCAAGATGAAAGCGGGCTACAGGATCAATCCTGAATTTTAATTGTGCCGACTGGGTAAGATAGATGGCCGCCAAACGCATCAGCGCCGGGCGGAGCACTTCGCGCATTTTTGCCATCTTGGTCCAGGAATCTGTTCCGATGAGAGTGGCGATGGCCACGGCAACCTCGTGTGAATCCTTCTCTGGCCCTGGCGGTAATCCGGCCGCGGCGAGCAGCGCCATGCGCTCCTCGGTGGTTAAATGAAATTCGGGCAGGTCTTTTGTTTCTAACCGCGCCGTTAGCCAGGTTCTGAATCCTGGCACTGGCGAAAGAGTTGAAAAATGCTTCAACCCTGGCAGTTCAGCGTGCAGTTCCACCACCACCTGCTTGATGAGGAAATTACCAAAGGAGATACCGCGCAACCCATCCTGGCAATTCGAGATGGAGTAGAAAATCGCACTATCCGCCGCATTGGCATGGGCAATCTGCTTTGCCTCGTCAGTATCTCTTTCCAGCAGGCTCTGCACCGAGCTGGCCAAACCAGACACCAACGCCACTTCTACAAAGATCAACGGCTCATCCGGCAAGGCGGGATGAAAAAACCCAAAACAGCGCCGGTCGGGGGCCAAGCGGCGGCGCAAATCATCCCAGCCTTGAATCTCATGCACCGCTTCGTAGGTTATCAGCTTTTCCAAAATCGCCGCTGAGGTGTGCCAATCAATCCGGCGTAATTCGAGAAATCCACGGTTAAACCAGGAGGCGAAAAGATGGCGTAGATCAGCATCCAGCCGTTTTAGCTCCGGATGGGCTTTCATTAACCCGGAAAGCTCCCGCCGCATCGCCACCAGCAAGGCCGTGCCGCCCTGCGCCATATTGATCCGCCGCAACACCTCCTGCCGCGGCGGCTCGCTGGCCTGCGCCAGCGCCGCCATCTCCTCCCCGCCGCGCTTTGCTAGGTATTTTTGTGCCGCCTGCACCAGCGCCGCTTCATCAGGGTAGAAATTTTCGGCCAAAAAAAGGAAGTATCGTACACGCTCGGTTTCCGGCAGCGTTCGCAGCGCCAGAAGCAATTCTTTGGACACCGCGGCCCCCGAAGCTTCGCCTAGTTCAGAGAGCAGTGACTTCGTAAGCTGCCTCGCTCGTTCCAATCCGTTGATATCGCTCGCTGGAATGGGCGCAAAGCTACGCCCGCGCTCGGCAACTGAAGACCAAAGCCGCTCCAGCCAATTACGCCCGCGAGGACGCGAAGCAAACAATGATACGGCTTCCTGGGATAGCAAAGCATTTTTTGACATTGGACGTTCCCAACGGCTGTTTGGTGTATTTTAATCACCTTATTTGTTCTTTGAGTATAAATATAATGATGTTTATCTGTCAATCTGCATACACTGTGAAAATCCATTACCGCCACCACTTCGGCTTGCGGCCCGGCTTGGCGTGTGGGAAAAGTGGGCATGGATCAGGCCCCGTCAAAAATGGAGTCCATCGCCACATCGTTGGACAATAATGCCGAGCGGAAGGTTGGCGAGACCATCGCTGGCCGCATCCGCACCAGCCTCGCGGACGCCATTACGAGCGGTAAAATCAAGCCAGGCTCGGAAATCGACGAGCTTGAGCTGGCCCAGAGCTTCGGCGCCTCGCGCACACCGGTGCGCGAGGCACTGCGCGAACTCGCGGCCACCGGGCTGGTAATCATCAAACCACGCCGGGGCGCACGCGTGGTGGAGATGACCCCCGACCTCGTGGGTGAACTATTCGAGCTGATGGCGGAGATTGAAGCGATCTGCGTACGCTTTGCCACCTATCGGATCAAAGCCAGCGAACGCGCGGCGCTAAGTCATATCCACGAAACGTCGCTCATAACAGTGCAGGCCCAAGACCTGGATGCCTATGACATATTAAATCAGGAATTCCACGCGACCCTCTACGAAGCCACCCATAACAGCGAGTTGCAAAATTATGCGCTTGCCTTGCGCCAGCGCGGCGCGCCGTTCCGGCGAGCGCAATTCAGAGGATTGGAACGACTCAAAGCCTCCTGGACCGAACATGACGCCATCTTGCACGCCATATTCGAGGGCAATGGCGATGTTGCGGCGCAACTTATGCGCGCCCACATGCTGAAAGCGGGTAACGTGTTCATGGATTACACCCATGAACAGGAATGTAGCCCCGCTCTCTCATCGCCTATTGAAGCTGGGGGCGCAAAACGCAGAAACGTGAATCCGCGCCGCGGGTCATCCAAGTAACGCCGTAATTAGGTAAGGCGCAAAGCGGGCGTTTGATGTCCCGCCAACCATTCCTCGCAAAGTTATTACTTTTGTTCGGCAATGGCGTCCCCAGGGGGATTCGAACCCCCGTTACCGCCGTGAGAGGGCGGTGTCCTGGGCCTCTAGACGATGGGGACGAGGCGCGGAGGCTCCCTTAAGCCACCCCCATACTTATATCAAGCGGGTGAGGCCGCTTTTTATGGCGGGCTT
>JAGWIL010000181.1 GCA_028866335.1 Rhodospirillales bacterium | reverse complement strand
CCGATGGAGTAGCCGGGCGCATAATCTGAACCGACGCCCTTTTGCATCGCGAAGCTGGGCGCGGCTGTTATACAAAAAATAAATGCCGCCAGCATTCGCCCGGTAAATTTGCCATTGGGCCGCATATGTAAATTGTGGATTCGCAGTATTGAATTCTTGCAGTAAGACATTCCGTGAGGTTCCATTGACGAACGCTTTTAGCTTCGCCTTGCCACTCCATCGTTGGTGCGGCGTGTCTATTATCGAGCGTTAAGCCCGGACTGCTCACCACGCCGTCTTTAGCGGTGGTGAGGTGCAGCGCATTATGCGGCTTGCCCGGTTTGCCTATCAAAATTTGTGCCAGATGAGATTTTGCGGAAACCCAGACAAATTACCGGCCGTACAGTCTGGCTGTCTGATTTTTAGGCGTTTGCTGGATTGTATTTGATTTTGAGGTTTGTTTTTTGTGCGGGAGCCGATTTTTATTGCATCGCCAGTGGCGCCTGGCCGCAATCTGCGTAGCCGCGCCGGGGCCTGTCTAATTTATAGTGAAATGGTGGAAGGGGTTTCCGCCAAACCAATGCGGCTAACCGGCAGAAATTGCGTAATAATTTTAGCGCAATTTAAAAACGGCACCCCACTATCTACCCCACTTCAATTTTACACCTGAATTCGCCGCCTTTTGCCAGGCTAATTGCCTGCCATCTGGGTTATAATCCAGCATGATCAGGATCGGCGTGAAAAGCAACATTGATAAGCTGGTGGCATCGCTGTCGGCATTCGATGAGCGCCAACTGCCCTACACCATCGCCCTGGCGCTCACCCGCACAGCACAGGAGGCACGGGAAGCGGTGACGGCTGCGATGCCCGGCGAATTCATCTTGCGCCGCACCTGGATATTGCAGGGTATACGAATCGTACCCGCGAAGAAGGATAATCTGGTGGCTACCATTTACTCCCGCGACCCGTTCATGGCCCGGCAGGAGTATGGCGGCCAGAAGATACCTATGGATGGCGGCCGGAATATCGCCATCCCCCTCGCGGCCAGGCCCGACCCAAGGGCGCTCATCCCGGAAGAGCTGCTGCCAGCCAACCTCGGCATGGCGGAATACACGGTCTCGCACAACGGTAACCTGGTGACCAAGAAGGGGACGGGCGGGGCGGCTTTCCGCATGGTGTCGAACGGCAAGACCTATCTGGCTCTCCGCACGGCGGCGGGGCTGAAAATGATGTATTTGCTCGTACCGTCCGCCCACATCACGCCGCGGCTGAATATGGGTGAGATCACCATGCGGGTGGTGAAGCAGCGGTTCGCCCATAACTTTATCCTTGCCGCCCGGGAAGCAATGGCCACCAGGCGGAATGGTGGCGCGCTCCGCGATTTCACAGACCTGCAGGGATAGAGGTCAACTGTAAAGCATTTCTTTACAGTTGACGGTAGCGCATCATGGTTTCATCGGCCTGCTAGGTTTGGCAGGCTTCGGCACACGTGGGCGGTGCGGTTTCGCGTGTTTCGTGCTGGCGTGAATTTTTCGCACCGGGCTTTTTTGGGGCTTCCGGTGCGGCAGCTTAATGTCGCCGTGCCGGGTCACTGCACGCCCTTCGCCGCCACGCCAGCTACCTTCTCGTATGTCCGCAGGCCGCCCAGGCCCAGCATTCCCATGAGCACTGGCATCATGTCGCCGATATTCAGCACCGGAAGCACCACCGGATGGCCAAACGCGGCGAGGGTGAACTGAGCCACAGGCTCGGCCACATACTGCCAGCTGAAGGCGGCGCCGCAAGCCCAGCCAATGGCCGGTCGCCACCCGGCCACGAACACATTCTTGTTATTCGCCTCGGCTTGATCCACCGCGAGCTGCGCGTTGTTCTGCGCTGTCACGAATTGCAGCATCTCAGTCGTGGCCTCAGCCTGGGCCTTTGCTTTGGCTACAGGATCGGGAATGTAGTCTGCCAGCTTGCTGATCACCGGAGTCAGAAACCCGGTCAGGTCGAAAATCCCAGCCATGTCACGCCTCTCCTACAAGTAGATTATTAGCGATGCGCCGCGCCCAGCCCCGCCCGAATGTCGGCCACGCATCCAGGCTGGCCAGATAGAGCAGCCGTTGCGCATTGAAGCGGGCGATCAACTGTGCAGGCACCACATCCACCGCCGCCGCCAGCGTTTTCGGCCCCATCGTGCCGTCTTGCAGGTCGGCCGGCATTCCCGCCGCGCGCTGCAACCACAGAATAGCCGGGCCACCGTTATACACGGCATCAAACACCTGGAAGCCCACGGCGGCAGGCAGCGCGTCCAGCTGATGTGGCTGCCAGTAGCGGTTGTATGCTATCGCCTCGGCAGTGGCACGGGGCAGCGCGCGCATGTCGCCATCGTATCCCCAGGAGCGCGCCACCCGTTCCGTGATGCCCCACATCGTAGCGCCACCTGGATCGGCAGGATTATCGACATACGCGCCTTCATTACCCAGTAGGCGTTCAAAAGCAGCCTGGAAGTTGGCTGAAGCGAGTTGGGTCATCAAACCTTATCCTTCGATATTGCCGCCATCAGACGGCTTTCCATGGTGGTGAGGTCGCCCTTCGTTGGCAGCTCGCCGATGCGAGTGAGCACGCTTTCGCGGTGCTGGCGTGCTATTTCGCGCTCTTGGTTCACCACGAGCCACAGTGCTTTATCTCCTTCCTCAGCTTGTGTGCGTGCGGCGCCTGTCGCGGTTGCGGCTTCTACCCTGGCAGCCGCCGTTGCCTTGGCGGCATCCCGTCCAGCAGTGTCGATGCGCCGGTAGATATCCCGCAGGAGTGCCCATACGCCGCCAGCCACCGCGACAATCAGTCCCGTCACGTAAGACAAAAAACCTTGATCTTGTGGCTGCATACCCATCCATCACCGGCTAAAAAGATAAATAAGGCCCGCGGCACTTTTAGCGCCTGCCAACAGCATGAACGCCGCAGCCAAGCCCCCCACTGAAACCGCCAGAACAATAAGGGCGGCGGGTTTGGCGCATTCCCGTATCGTCCAAACCAGGGCGGCAACGGGCGCGAACAGCATGAGCAACACCATCGCCCGCACATAATTTCCAGCCTGCATGGGCACTCCTGCGAGCTGGTCGCGGCAATGCCGCCACTGCACCAGGTAGAGCGCCAGGCAGGCGGCGTGAGCCAGCGCGCTACCGTGCCGCGCTTCCATTGCCGTCCAGATGCTGATGGTTTCGCCCCATGGCGCGCCCAGGGCGGAAGCCTCGTCGTGATCGAGCCGCAGGCCGGCGCCCTTCAGCACGCCCCAAAGATCAGCCAGGAACTTCATGCTGCCGTCAAACAGGCACCGATGACGGCACCACAGATGATCTCGCCCCAAAACATCCACCGGCGCCAACGCGGGATACGGGCGCCCAGCCAATATGCGGGGCCGAACAGAAGCCCCGCCAGGATCAGGACGGGCGATTGCAGCAAGACGGCGGAAAACGTCATCCGCAAGATGCCGCTTTCGCTTAATGCGCCAACGTCATTCCAGTTTTGCGGCACGATGTCAGCGCCGCGCCAACCAAACACAGTCACGCCAGCGAAAAGCGCCAAGCCAAGCAGCCCGCAGCCAACCCAAACCGGAACCCCGCGAGCCATCGCCCAGGAATCGCCAAGCCAGCGGTGCGCTGGATGCAGCCACCAGAATCCCAAAGCCATACCAGCGGACCAGATCAAGCGCACGACCGTATCGTTAAAGCCCATCCAGTTTTCTTTGCCGGTGAGATCGTTCAGCAACCCGCCGCGCAAGCGCCAGAGGAATGCGCCAGCCAGGGTCAGGATCGCGCTCACGGGATTGTCGCCGTGTCGGCGGGCAGCGTGCCGGTGCCGGTGTAGATGATCATTTGGAGGTCCGCGACAAAATCAGCCACGGCAGTGGCGAACGCGGTAAACTCCGCCACGGTTGGAAATGCGTGCGGCGCTCCAGCCTTGTCCAGCCATGCATATGTCCCGCTGCTTCCAGGAAATTTCCCGTTGGCCTGGATGTAGATCTGCACAGCCTGGATGTTGTGCTGGGCGGTGGCATCTACGCTGTATGTGCCGTTCAGGGCAGGCGTTCCGGTGCTGGTGATGCCCAGCCCCGCGGCTATCATCGCCGCCGCCTGCTGGGCGAGGGTGGGTGTGGGAGGCGGTATGTATGGAGCAGTCCCAGGCGTCAAAGTGTCGGGAAAAGGTCCTAAAATTGCACCATGCGCTGCTGTAAAAATCCACGCACCCTGCTTACCCGA
>JAGWIL010000180.1 GCA_028866335.1 Rhodospirillales bacterium | reverse complement strand
TGCAAAACCGGCTGGGCGGCGCATCCGGCCCGCTTATCTGGCTGGGCTACGCCACGAATGATCGTTTTGCCGCCGGGCACCGCCTGTTGGCTGCCGCAATTCTACCAGGGCAGACGGTTGAGGTGAATGGCGGGCATGACTGGGCCGCGTGGCGCATGGCCTTCCATGCGCTGATGGCGCGCAACCCCTTCGGCTAGAGCCGTGCTGGACGCTGCAACCCCCTGCATTTATAGTTTGCCCGGATGAACCAGACCGGCCTGCGCACCCCACCTACCCAGGCACCCAGCCCGCCAGAAGCGCCGTCTTATGAAGACATATTTCCGTATTACGCGGAGTTATGCGCGCTATCTGAACTCCGCAAGAAACCCGGCTACGGTGTACCGCTGCGCAGCGGCATGGGTGGGCATTTGCTGCTCTACCTTAATGGCGTGCGGGTGCGGCGCGATGGTAACGGTTACCCCGCCCTGGAACTTTGCCCGTTTAACGAAGCGGCTGGGCACGGTGCTTCCATCAGCGTGAATTCCCATTACCGCAATGCCAATTGGGTGGCGTTTGAAGGGCGGGATTTTGTGTTTCACGGCGCCTTGCCACCCGGCGCGCCGCTCACCTGCGAGGTTTATGAAGAAACACAACGCCAGGCGCAGGCGCAAGGGCTGCTGGAGGGCATTGAGTTCCACGAGCATTTCTTCAAAGACAAACCGGCGGGCATGAGCATAGAGCAATGCAAATACGAAATCTCGGTGGCGACGGATTATGCCGCCTGTTTCGGGCGGGACGCGTACCGTGCGCGCCTGCCGTTAAGTGCCATACAAATGGCGGCGATAACCGATTATCTCAATGCTTTGAATGAACCCTACCGGCGCGGCGAAAAACTTTACCACTGGCGGTTGTTTAACGATAACTGCGTGCATGTGGCGCATAATGCGCTGGCTGCCGCGGGCGTTTGGGCACCTTGGCCAACGGGACAGTTTTTCATGCGCGCCGCGTTCAAATTCCCGGTGCCGAAGAACACGGTAGTAGACCTTACCGCACGCGCAAACGATTTGAAACTGGAAGACCCTAAGGCGTTGTTTCAAGATTCTGCGGCGCGGGAGGCGCTGCTGGCGCATGGAACCCTGCCCACCGGCCCTGGCGCGCTAACCTCCATCGCACCGGCGGTAAAGGATAATGAGATTTACGATACATTGAAGCTGCGGCTGATTTTTTACGATAATCCGTTTTGGGGGCCATACCGCTTCCGGTTCCGCCGGATGTTCGCCGAACCCCGTTATACAAAACTTGGTGCTAATTTGCGGCATTTTGCGGCGCGCTATGCACAGGCCACTGCGCGGCCACATGCTGGTCAAACCTCCGGCGCGTTTCTGGAGCGTTATGAAAGCCACATCACCGCGCAGAGAGCGTTTGTTGAAGCGTGGTTGCCGAGGGTGGAGGCGCTGCCATGACGCCGTTGCTGATTTCTGGTCTCTCGCTGGTCTCGACGCTGGGCGATGGGCTGGATGCCACCTGGAATGCCTTGCGCGAGGGTCGGAGCGCGCTGGCGCCTTGTGAATTTGAAGAATTGCCGATCGACGCCTGGGTGGGGGAAGTGCAAGGGCTAGACACAAGCCTGCCAGCTGATTTCTCTGTTTTCGATTGCCGCAACAACCGCCTGGCCGAGCACGCTTTGGCGGCGGATGGATTCGAGCATAAGGTGGCAAGGGCTATCGCGACATATGGCGCGCGGCGGGTGGGGTTGTTCACCGGCACCAGCACATCGGGCATTTTAACAACGGAGCGCGCCTACCAGGCAGGTGCGCTGCCGGATGATTTTGCTTATGCCGAGACTCATAACACTTACGCGCTGGGGCGGTTTTTGCGCGCGCGGCTAGGGCTGGAGGGGCCGAGCTTCACCCTTTCCACCGCTTGCGCCGCCACCGCCAAACTATTCGCCGTGGCTTCCCGGATGATCGAGGCTGGGCTATGCGATGCGGCGGTGGTCGGGGGGGCGGATAGTTTCTGCGGCATCACCTTGTTCGGTTTCCACGCGCTGGGCGTGATGGCACAAGGCCCATGCCGCCCGTTTGACGCAGCCCGCAACGGCATTTCCATTGGCGAGGCAGCAGGCTTCGCCCTGCTGGAACGCGCGCCGGAAGCACCTGAACCGGACGCGCTGTTGTTGCTCGGCACAGGTGAGAGTTCGGATGCTTATCACATGTCCTCCCCTGACCCCGAAGGCACCGGGGCGGCATTTGCCATGCGCCAGGCGTTGGCGGATGCCGGGCTTACGCCAGAGGCGATTGACTACATAAACCTGCACGGCACCGCGACCCTGGTGGGCGACGCGGCGGAAGACAAGGCAGTGACCAGCCTGTTCGGGCCGGGCACATCGCGCAGCTCCGCCAAGGGCTTCACTGGCCACACTTTGGGTGCCGCCGGCATGGTGGGTGCGGCGGTGGCGGCCCTTGCCATCCGCCACGGTTTTCTGCCCGGCAGCCCGCATACTGAGCGTTTGGACCCGGCCTTCGCCTCCGGCCATGTGTTGGCAGGCCGCCACGCTGCGGTACAGCACGTAATGTGCAACGCCTTCGGCTTCGGCGGGGTGAATTGCAGTTTCATTCTGGGTCGCAACGCGCCATGAAGCTGTTTCTGGATGCCGTGGGTCTGCGCGGGCCGGGGCTGGATGGCTGGGAGGCCAGTGCGCCAATATTGGCGGGCAACGCACCGTATCTGCCCGCGTCAACAGCCATTCCGCCCGCAGCGCTGCTGCCGCCTAATGAGCGCCGCCGCGCGCCGCAAACGGTGAAGCTCGCCCTTGCGGTGGGGGCGGAAGCCTTCGCCAGTGCTGGCATCGCGCCCGCTGATTGCGCGGCGGTATTCGCCTCCTCGGGCGGGGATGGCGAGACCATCCACGGCATTCTCGCAACATTGGCAGGGCCGGTGCGGGAGCTTTCGCCCACACGCTTCCATAATTCCGTGCATAATGTCGCGGCCGGATATTGGAGCATCGCCACCGGAGCTAAAACCCCCGCCACCAGCCTTTGCGCGCATGATGGCAGCCTCGCCGCCGGGTTGTTGGAGGCTGGCGCGCAAGCCTTGGCGGGCGGCATAGTGGCCCTGGTCGCCTATGACCTGCCATACCCGGAACCGCTGGCATCCGCGCGGCATATCGGCGCGGCTTTTGGCGTAACATTGCTGCTTTCCTCTGTTGTTTCCACGCGGAGCCTCGCACATTTGGAAATTGAGTTATGCGCGCCGGGAAATTACGCCTGCGTTACACCAGAACTGGAGGCGTTGCGCCGCGATATCCCCGCCGCGCGCGTTTTGCCGCTGCTGGAGGCATTGGCGCGAAGGGAAGAAACAGCGGTTATGCTGGAATATCTGGAAGACCTCGCTTTGACGGTACGGGTGGTGCCCTTATGAACACGCTCGGCAGGGAGGCCATCCTCGGCCTTGTGCCCCATGCGGGGGCGATGTGCCTGTTGGACAGCGCGCAAAACTGGGACGAAACCACAATTTCCTGCATGTCCTCACGCTATGCACAGCCGGATAATCCTTTACGCCGGGCGGATGGCACTCTGGGTGCGGCCAGTCTTATAGAAATCGCCGCGCAGGCAATGGCCCTGCATGGCAGGCTAAACGCCGCTCACAACGCCCCGCCCCGCCCCGGCTTTCTGGTAAGTCTGCGGGACGTAACATTGCACATCGCCACGCTGGATGGCTCACACGGCGCGCTCACCATCAACGCCCGCCAGCTTTTGGGCGATGCACGCGGTGCCAGCTATGAATTTAATATCAACGCTGGTGGAGTGGTGTTGGCGGAAGGACGCGCGATGGTGTTGTTCGAGGCGGTATTATGAAGCGCGCACTCGTTACCGGTGCCAGCGGTGCCATTGGCGCGGCGATTGCCCGCAACCTCGCAAGCAGCGGGCACCATGTATATCTGCACGCCAATAGGCAGCTTGAAAAAGCCAAGGCTGTGGCTTACGAAATTGTCAATGCCGGAATGAGCGCCGAGACCGTGCGGTTTGATATTACGCAGCCAGATGAAACCCGCGCCGCATTGGAGGCGATGCGGGCCGCCGGGCCGATCCAGATTCTCGTGAACAATGCTGGCATTCATGACGATGCGGTAATGCCGGGAATGCAGACAGAGCAATGGAACCGTGTGATCGATGTTTCGCTCAACGGTTTTTTCAATGTCACCCAACCGTTGCTGATGCCGATGATCCGCACACGCTGGGG
>JAGWIL010000179.1 GCA_028866335.1 Rhodospirillales bacterium | reverse complement strand
ATGTCCCGCCGCAAGGGCGAGCTTTCAGACATCCGCCCCTCCGGCGGCGACAAGCAGCGCCTCACCTTCCGCATCCCCTCGCGCGGCCTCATCGGCTATCATGGCGAGTTCCTGACCGATACGCGCGGCACCGGCGTGATGAACCGCCTGTTCGCGGGTTACGGCCCCTGGAAAGGCAAGATCGAAGGCCGCCGCAATGGCGCGCTGATCTCGTCGGAAGATGGCGAAGCCGTGCAATACTCGCTGTTCTCCCTGCAAGACCGCGGCGTGCTGTTCGTGAACCCCGGCGAGAAAGTCTATGTCGGCATGATCCTGGGTGAGCATAGCCGCGAGAACGACCTGGACGTGAACCCGGTGCGCGAAAAGAAGCTCACCAACATCCGCGCTGCCGGCAAGGATGAGGCGCTGCTGCTGGTGCCGCCCCGCCGCATGAGCCTGGAGCAGGCGATCGCCTATGTTCAGGATGACGAGCTGGTCGAGGTCACCCCGTCGGCGGTGCGTATCCGCAAGCGCTACCTCAACCCGAATGACCGCAAAAAGGCCGAGCGCCGCAACGATGACGCTGCATAAGCGCCGCGCCATTTAACCTTACTTTCCTGAAAAAAGGCGCTTCGGCGCCTTTTTTTGCGCCCTTTCAGCAGAATTTTGCTTATTGTTACATGAGACTAAATTAATGATTGACAGATATAACGCTTATGGCGCTAGGTCGGCTTACACAAAGCCCATTGTTTTCAAGGGTCTCTGCAAGAATATGTCTAATAAAGATAACGTAGGGAAAGAGAATGGAAACAATCCGCTGACCTTGCTTATCCGCACAGACCAACTCTCAGCCCAGCGCCGGAACATTCTGGCGGCCGTGCCTGTTAATCTCGCCGTCGCCGCCATCGCATTTTTGGTGTCGATCCATTCTAACCACGGCCGCCAGGGCCTGGCCTGGTTCGGGGCTGTCTGCATAACCAACGCCCTACGCATTTTCCAGGCATGGCCCGCAATCTCCCAAAAAATCAAAGAAACGCCGCAGCTCAATTTGCGCGAAACGCAGCGGGCATTAAACCAACTCTGCCTCACCGCGCTGCTCTCCGGCTTGGTCTGGTCACTGGTGCCGGTGTTGTGCGATGGCTATACGAGCCGGCCAACGCTGTTTTACCTTACCATTGTCTGCGGCATCACGGCGGGCGCCATTACCCACGGCACGCCCTACGCGCTTATGCCGAGCAGCTTCATTCTTCCCCCGCTGCTTTCCCTGTTCGGCTGCCTTCTCTATTTTGGCGGATTCAACCGAGACGCCCTGGCGCTAACCGTCTTCATTTATGGCGCAGCACTCATCCGGTTTGCCTGGCAAAGTGAAAAGGCCTTTTGCGAGACCAGCCTTTTAAAAAACCGGGCCGTCGGCCTCGCAGGCTCGCTGGAGGAAGCTCGCTCGCAGGCGGTTCTGGCCGCGCAGGAGATGAGCCACCGCGCCACGCATGACGACCTTACCGGGTTGCTTAACCGTGCAGGCTTTCTTCGCGAAATCGCCGGGCGGATCAGCACTGGATCTACGCCGTTCTGCCTGATGCTGCTCGATATCGACGGGTTCAACTCCATTAACGACACGTTTGGCCACCATTCCGGGGACCGGGTTGTGATCGAGATCGCACGGCGGATTTCGGAAACACTGCACGGCGGCTTTACCATTGGCCGGCTGGGTGCCGACGAATTTGCGATTTTCCATGACGCCCAAACAACAGACACATCACCAGCCGAACTTGCGACCCGCCTTCTCACCGCTGTTGCAATGCCGCTTGCCTCTTTCGATGCCGGGCGCTTGAGCGCTTGCATCGGCCTGCACACTGGCAACGAGCGCAACGTGACAGAGCAGTTAAGCCGCGCCAACGAAGCGCTGCTGGCCGCCAAAAGCGCTGGCCGGGGGCAGTTCCGCTGCTTCGATGAACGCCTGCGCGCCAGGTTGAAGATGCGCCGCGATATCGAACGCAATCTGCGGCGTGCGCTGGAGGATAGTGAGCCTGAAATCTGGTATCAGCCGATTTTTGGTTATGACGGCCAAAAGCTTGTAAGCTTTGAGGCGCTTTTAAGGTGGGACCACCCTGAGCACGGGCCGATACCACCGCAAGAGATTATCGCCACAGCCGCCCTCTCAGGGCTCGCGGAACCATTGTTACGTTATATATTATCAAGCGTTTGCCTGATGATTCAGGAATTACGCGCCAGAGGGCTTACCCAAATGCGGGTGGCGATAAATATTTCCCCACGCGAAATTTCGCACCTCGCCATCGATGAAATTCTACTCTCGGAACTGGCGCGGCACGATTGCCCTACTTCCATGCTGGAAGTGGAAATCACCGAGGAAACGGCGCTGGATATCCGCTCCGTGCAGGATAAACTGATCCGGCTGGCGCATCGCGGTGTGCAAATTTCCATCGATGATTTCGGGGTCGGCTACGCCACCCTGGCCACATTGCGCCAAAGCTACGTGAACAAAATCAAAATCGATCAGAGCTTCGTTAAGGATCTCGCGAAATCCCATGGTAACCAAATTCTGGTTCAGTCCATTTTAAACCTCGGGCAGTCGCTCGGGCTCCAGGTTGTGGCGGAAGGGGTTGAAACCAAGGATGATGCAACATGCCTGCGGCGGCTTGGATGCGGCTTGTTGCAGGGCCATTATCTGCTTCCACCGGTTCGGCTAGGGGCAATGCTGGAACGGCTTGGGCTGCATCAACAAAGCTGAACTCCAGAGCCGGATGATTTTAGCACTCTGGCGGGGCATCGACACTCCATTCCGCACCGGGCATGATGCGCCTGAGGTAAGGTGACCGCGCGTGGACGAACAAAGTCAGGCTGAAATCGACATTATCCGGCATAGCGGCCTGTTCCTGGCAGGCTGGTATCTCAGCCAGCACCCGCAAGCGGCGGAGGCGGATGGCATCGCCCATTTCTGCCGCACAGGCTGGCGGGAGGGTGCGCACCCCAACCCTTATTTTCATTCGCAATGGTATTTAAACCGCTACCCTGATGTTGCGGCGAATGGCGGCAACCCGCTGCTGCATTTCATCACCGCGGGAGAGGCCGAGGGGCGCGACCCCTGCCCTTACTTCTCCACCGCCTGGTACCGGGAAACCTACGGCCTGCCGCCCGGCGCTTCCTGCCTCGCGCATTTCCTCAAACGCCGCCTTTCGGGCCAGGTGAACCCGGTGCCGGTGTTTGATGCCGCCTGGTATCTGGACCAGCACCAGGACGTGGCCGAAGGCGGTGCCGACCCGTTCGAGCATTTCCTGGCCTTTGGCGTGATCGAGGAACGCGACCCCTCGCCTGAATTCGACATCAAATTCTATCTTGGCCGCTACGGAAAATATCTGCACGGGCAAAACCCGCTGCTGCATTATTTATCGAACATTGAAAGCGGCCTGTTCCTGCCCAAACGGCCAGAGCAGGAAGGGCTTATCCCCGCCGCCATTCGCCGCTCCACTCGCCCCGCGCCTTTTTTCGAGGAGTTCAGCCCCGCCCCCGCGCACGCCACCCGCAAGGCGATGCTGCTGGCCTATTACCTGCCGCAATTCCACCGCGTGGCGGAAAACGATGCATGGTGGGGCAAAGGCTTTACCGACTGGACAAACCTAGCCCGCGCCATGCCGCGCTTCGTGGGCCATGTGCAGCCGCGCGTGCCCCGCGATCTCGGGCATTATTCGCTGGACGACCCCGCCACGCTGAAGCGCCAGATAGAAATGGCCAAATCCGCGGGGCTTTCGGGTTTCGTGTTCTATTATTACTGGTTCAACCGCCACCGCCTTCTGGAAAAACCGCTGGAACAGTTTCTGGCGGATCAATCCCTCGATTTTTCTTTCTGCGCCATGTGGGCCAACGAAAATTGGACCCGCCGGTGGGACGGCATGGAGCGTGAAGTCCTTATCTCCCAGGAATATCTGGAGGAGGACGACGCAGCATTGGTGGCAAGCTTCGCCAGGCTGTTTAAGGATTCACGCTATATCCGCGTGGAAGGCCGGCCGCTGCTGATGATCTACCGCGCCGGGCTGATCCCGGATGCGGTGGCGCGGCTGCAACGCTGGCGCAAATTATTCGCGCAAAACCATAATGAACGCCCGCTGCTGGTGATGGCGCAGAGCATGGGCGATGATTACGACCCAACACCTTATGGGCTGGATGGCGCGGTGGAATTTCCGCCCCATAAACTCAGCCAGGCCACCCCGAAGATAAATGATAACCT
>JAGWIL010000178.1 GCA_028866335.1 Rhodospirillales bacterium | reverse complement strand
TTTTCCAGAACTCCGGACTTGGCCAGGGACATGGCGGTGTTAAGCGCCGTCTGCCCGCCCATGGTCGGGAGCAGCGCGTCTGGTTTTTCTTTGAGGATGATTTTTTCTACCATCTCCGGGGTGATCGGCTCGATATAGGTGGCATCCGCCAGCGAGGGATCAGTCATGATCGTCGCCGGGTTGGAGTTCACCAGAATGACGCGGTAGCCTTCCTCGCGCAGCGCCTTGCAAGCCTGCGCGCCGGAATAATCGAACTCGCAGGCCTGGCCGATGACAATCGGCCCGGCGCCGATGATCATGATGGATTTGATGTCTGTGCGTTTGGGCATTGGAAATTCCTAGAAGAAGCCGCAGGGCCACGCCCCGCATCCTCGATTGATTTTTGGCGTCAGCCCATCAACTCAACGAAGCGCTTGAACAGATACGCACTATCGCTCGGTCCCGGCGAAGCCTCGGGGTGATACTGCACGGAGAACACTTTCTTCGCCTTGGCCGCAATGCCTTCGTTCGAGCCATCGAACAGCGACACATGCGTCACCTCCACACCCGCGGGCAGGGATTTTTCATCCACCGCGAAGCCATGGTTTTGCGAGGTGATCTCCACCTTGCCGGTGGTCAAATCCTTCACCGGCTGGTTGGCACCGCGGTGGCCGCGCTCCAGCTTGTAGGTCTTGCCGCCGAGGGCCGTCGCCAGCAATTGGTGGCCGAGGCAGATGCCGAAAATCGGCACGCCCGCCTGCATCAATTGCTGGATCACAGGCACGGCATATTTCGCCGTCGCCGCCGGGTCGCCAGGGCCGTTGGAGAGAAACACGCCATCCGGCACCAGCCCCAGAATTTGCTCGGCGGTAGAGGTGGCGGGCACCACCGTCACTTGGCACCCGGAGGAGGCGAGTGAGCGTAGAATATTGCGCTTGGCACCGTAATCGATGGCCACCACGCGCTTGCCGCCATTGGTTTCGGCAAAGCCGTTTTCCCAGCTCCAAACACCGTCCGCCCATTTGTAAGCCTGGGTGCAGGAAACTTCCTTGGCCAGGTCCAGCCCTTCCAGCCCGCCCCAGTCGGCGGCTTGTTTGGCGAGGGCTTTCAGGTCGAATTTGCCATCCTCTGGGTAACACAGCACCGCATTTGGCGCGCCAAGGTCGCGAATGCGCAAGGTGAGCGCCCGTGTATCAACCCCGGAAATGCCCGGAATGTTCATGCTTTTCAGCCAGCCGCCGAGGTCATTCGTGGCGCGGTAGTTGGAGGGGGCGGTGAAATCCTCTTTCGTCACCAGCCCGCGCGCGAAAATCTGCGGGGCCTCCATATCTTCCTTGTTCGTGCCTACATTGCCGATATGCGGGAAGGTGAACGCCACGATCTGCCCGGCAAAGGAGGGGTCTGTCAGGGTCTCCTGATAGCCGGTCATGCCGGTTGAGAAGCACAGTTCGGAAGGCTTGGTGGTGCCGAAGGTGCCAAAGCCTCTTCCCCAGAACACGCTGCCATCGGCCAGCACCAGGGCGGCGGTGGCACCCGGTGGCGCTTCTGTGCTGTCCGGTACGCCCGAAAAATCTTCCCAGGCGAGGCCTGTTGCGGCCATAATGGCGGGCCAATGGCGCGGCGGGATGGCCCCGGCGCTGCGCCATTTGCGGACAGCTTCAGGTGAGACGCCAGTGAGGGTGGCGGCGGCCTCGTTGCCGCCGAGGCGGCGCAGGATTTCATCGATGGGCGTGTGCATGGTAATGTCTCTAGCGGAATTTTAATCCGGCCTCAACAACACTATATAGAGAGCGGAAATTTTTTCCGGACCTGGAGATGAAGATATGAGCCTACGTGAAAAACTGACCGCCGCCGTGAAAGAATCGATGCTGGCCCGCAATGCGGAACGCACTTCGGCCCTGCGTCTGATCCAGGCCAAGTTGAAAGACACCGACATTGCCGCCAGGCCAAAAGGCGTGGAGCAGATTTCCGATGACGAAATTCTGGCGATGCTACGCTCCATGATCAAATCCCGCCGGGATTCCGTGGCGATGTATCGCCAGGGTGGGCGCGAGGATCTGGCCGTGAAGGAAGAGCATGAGATTGCCGTGATTTCCGAGTTTCTGCCGCAAACGCTGGAAGGTGAGGCGCTGGAGGCCGCGATTAAAGAGGCCATTGCCGCAACAGGGGCCACCAGTGCGAAGGATATGGGCAAGGTGGTTGGCGCGCTGAAGGCCAAACATGGCGCGGCACTGGATATGGGCATGGCCTCCGCCGCCGTAAAAGCCGCCCTGGCAGGGTAAATGGCGCTTCCGGCGAATTTTCTCGAAGAGCTAAGAGCACGCACGCCGATCGCCGCGGTGATCGGGCGCTCGGTCAAGCTCACCCGCTCCAGCCGGGACTGGAAGGGCTGCTGCCCGTTCCATGGAGAAAAAACGCCGTCTTTTTATGTGTATGACGACCATTACCATTGCTTTGGCTGCGGTGAGCATGGGGATGTTATTACCTTTGTGATGAAGAGTACCGGTGCGGCCTTTATGGAGGCGGTGGAGGATCTGGCCGCCCAGGCCGGGCTGGAAGTGCCCAAGCCGACGCCGCAGGCCGCCGAGGCTGAAGCCCGCCGCGCCGGGCTTTCCGAGGTGCTGGAAGCCGCCTGCAAGCAATACCAGCTCTGGCTTTGGGGCCAGGAAGGCCGCGCGGCGCTGGATTATCTGCGTGGGCGGGGCCTGGCGGATGATACCATCCGCCGCTTTCAGCTTGGCTGGTCTGGCGAGGGCAGGGGGGCGATTGCCGCCGCTCTGCGCGGGCAGAATATCAAGCCGGACCAGCTTATCGAGGCTGGGCTGATGAAACAAAGCGAGCGCGGGCCCACGGACATGTTCTTTGGCCGGGTGATGTTTCCTATCCGGGACCGGCGCGGGGCGCTGATCTCCTTTGGCGGACGGATTATAGGCGATGGTCAGCCGAAATATGTGAACGGTCCGGAGACAGCTTTGTTCTCCAAGCGCCGCTCGCTTTATGGGTTGAACCTGGCGCGGGAGGCCGTGCGCAAGGGTGCGGCGATGATTGTCGTCGAGGGCTATACAGATGTGATCGCGCTTTCCCAGGCCGGGTTTGGCGGCGCGGTGGCACCGCTCGGCACCGCGTTGACGGAGGAGCATCTGGAGGAAATCTGGAAGCTGACGCCCGAGCCGGTTATTTGCTTTGATGGCGATGCGGCAGGCCAGCGGGCGGCGTTGAAAACCGCCGAGCTGGCGCTGACGCAATTAACGCCTGAGAAATCGCTGAAACTGCTGCGGCTGCCGCTCAAGGACGACCCGGACAGCCTGATCAAGCGCGGCGGGCGCCAGGGTTTTGAGGCGGAATTGGCCAAGGCCCAGCCGCTCTCGGCGGTTTTGTTCGACATGTTGAAGCTGGGGCAGGATGTTTCGACACCCGAAGGCAGGGCGCGGTTCTGGGAGAGGCTGGCCGCGGCGGCGAACAGTATTCCTAATAAGGTGCTATCAACAGAATATTATAACTTACTGAAAAACCAATATAATCCTAATGATAAATCAAACCGCGCAAAACCAGGCCGCAGCCAATGGGTTAAAAATTCGCAGGGCCGATTTGTTCCAGTACCTCCGCCTGTGCCCCTTCCGCCGCGCATGGCCCCGGATGCCGAGGCCGCGCAGTTTCGCCGTGCCAGGCTGATGTTGGCGGTTTTGCTGGCGTTTCCGGCATTGATCCCGGATGTGGAGGAAGCCTATGCCCATGTCCGGCTTCCGGCGGAGGACGAAGTGTTGCGAGAGGCGCTGCATGATTTCGTTTCGCAGGCTAAAACCCTTGACACGTCCTCCCTGTTCTCCCATCTCGACAGCCTCGGCCTGGGCGGCCAAGCTCGTGCGTTGCAACAGCAGACATGGGCGGAATTTCGCCTGGCGCCGGATGCGAGCCCGGCGGAAGCCGCGCGCAACTGGTGGAGCTTGTACGAATTGATGGATTTCAGCATCGACATGTTGCGGGCGCAGCGTGACGAGGCCCAGGCGCTTTGGCTCACCAACCCCGATGACCGCGCCGCCTGCGACCGGTTGATGCGCTATAACGAGCTTTTGGCCCGTGCGCGCTCAGGTGCTGCCGGGCTTGAAGAAATCTGACTCGAATCGGGCGCACATGTTGCCTAGTTATTGACTTGTAAAATATACGAGCCGCTTAGACCGGAGACTTTACCTGACCATGGCCACCAAGCCGACCGCCACTACGGAAACCGCCGCCCCCGAGGCCGAGGCCGATG
>JAGWIL010000177.1 GCA_028866335.1 Rhodospirillales bacterium | reverse complement strand
CGCGTCACCGCGTTTGAGCATCAGACCCTCGCTCTGCTCCGCTCGCGCGGCCTCACGCAATTCCGCAAGGTCGTGGATGCTGCCGAAGCTGATCAACGGTGATAGCTGCATCCGCGCCGGGCGGGTCCTGGTAAACCAGGCTTCCAGCCTGACGCGGCGCACATCAAAAGCCAGCGGGCGGATATCCTCCGCACCATCAAACAGCATGTCGTAGAGCATTGTCCCTGCGGGCAAATCCCGTTGCATCGCAGGCGTGGTGGATTTGCGATTGAGGCGCTGCTGCAAATCCGAAAACGGCGCGATGATACCGTCGCGGATTACCAGCAACTCGCCGTCCAGCACCGCGTGGAAATCCACCGCCTCCAGAATATCCGGAAAGGCGGCGGAGATATCCTCAGCGGCGCGGGAATACAGCCGTTTCTCCGCCCCGGTCGCCACAATCTGCACGCGGATGCCGTCGAATTTCTGCTCAGCGCGGAAGTCGCTCCAGTCGATCCGGTCGATATCCGGCAGCTCGACAGGGTGCGCCAGCATCACCGGGCGGAACACCGGCGCCTCGCCGGGCGTTGGCCGCTCACCCTTGCCCTCCAGCCAGGAAAACAGCCCGGCATAAGGCGGTTCCAGCCCATGCCAGATTTCCTCAATCTCGTTCACATCCACCAACCCCATCTCGGCCAAAGCCAGCTTGGCCAGCCGCAGGGATGCGCCAACCCGCAAACCCCCGGTGAGCAGCTTCACCAAAGCCAGCCGCGTCGAGGGATCGGAGCAGTCCAGCCAGGCTTCGATCAGCGCCGGAATCTCCGGGCGCTTGGCTGCGCGCAACGCCTCGATCACCTCCGGCAGCGCGGGCGGCGTATCTCCATGGGAAGGCCAGATGAGTGCGATGGTCTCGGCAAGGTCACCTACGAAATCATAAGACAAATCGAACAATTCGGAATCGACACGTCTCGTCGTCAATTCCCGCAGCGTTGCGGATTTAGCACCCGGAAAATCCAGCGCCCCGGCGATGGCGGCCAGCGCGTAGCCGCGCTCCGGGTCCGGCTGGGTGGTGAAATAAGCCCGCAACAGCGAGATTTTGGTGTTACGGCCAGGGGCAAACAGCAGCCGCTCCAGCAGCTCGGCAAACGCCTTCATTTTATTTTCTCCTTGGCGCGCGGCCGCCCAACCATCCCCGCGCGCATCATTCCTCCTCCCCATAACCGACAAGGCGCAGCGCCCGGGCGCGGATTTGCAGCAGCTTGCAGGCATGGATCAGCGCCTCCTCTGTGCCGTGCGTCACCCAAATTTCCGGCGCCTGGGTTTGCTTAATCGTGGCCAGCAACTCGTCCCAATCTGCGTGGTCGGAGATAATCAGCGGCAGTTCGATCCCCGAAGCCTTGGCCCGCTGGCGGATGCGCATCCACCCCGAGGCCTGCGCCACCACCGGGTCTTCCAGCCGCCTGCCCCAACGCTCGCCCACTGCGGAAGGAGGGGCCAGCACCATCGCTCCTTTCAGCTGCGCCTTATCCGCTGCCGTGGCGGGGCGTAGATCACCCAGGGGCACACCCAGTGTTTCATAAAGCGCGCAGAGATTGGCGTGCGCGCCGTGCAGGTAAATCGGCGCATCATACCCCGCCTGCCGCAGCATGGCGATGAGCCGTTGGGATTTGCCGAGCGAATAGGAGCCCACGACATGCGTGCGCTCAGGAAACAGCGCGTGGGAGCGCAGCAGTTTGGCAATCTCGCCTTCCGGCGGTGGGTGTTGGAACACCGGCAGGCCAAAGGTGGCCTCGGTGACGAACACATCGCAGCGCACCGGCTCAAAGGGCGCGCAGGTCGGGTCTGCTTGGCGTTTGTAATCGCCGGAGACGACGGCGCGGCTGCCCATATAATCCATCACCACCTGGGCGGAACCCAGCACATGCCCGGCGGGAACCAGGGTTACGGCAACGTCGTTAATCTTCAGCGCCTGCCCATAGGCCAAAGCCTGTTGGCTAACCCCTGCCCGCTCCTCGCCCATGCGGGCGCGCATAATCGCGAGTGTTTCCGGCGTCGCCAGCACATGGTCATGGCCGGGCCGGGCGTGGTCTGAATGGCCGTGGGTGATGATGGCGCGGGGTACGGCGCGCATGGGGTCGATATAGAAATCCCCCGGCGCGCAATACAGCCTCGATGGCGTCGCTTTCAGCCAGTTTTGTGGGTGCGGGCTCATGAAAGGGGTTTGGAACAAAGCATGAAAATACCATATGGTGTGGCATGGCCAGCCTGCCAGAAAGATTTACGAATTGGTTCGCGGCCAAAACCTGGCGTTTGCGCCTGCATCAGGCCGCGATGCTGGATTCTGCCCAGGCTGGCGAGGATGTATTGCTGGTTGCCCCCACAGGTGCGGGCAAAACCCTGGCCGGGTTTCTGCCCAGCCTCATCGCCCTGGCCGCACAGCCAAGCGACAAGCTGCACACGCTTTACATAAGCCCGTTGAAGGCGCTGGGCACGGATATCGCCCGCAACCTGCAAGCCCCTGTGGCGGAGATGGGATTGGGCATTTCCATAGAAACCCGCAGCGGCGACACGCCCACCAACCGCCGCGCCCGGCAGAAGGAAATGCCGCCGAACATTCTGCTCACCACGCCGGAATCGCTGCTGCTTCTGCTCAGCCAGGAGAAAAGTGCCGCGTATTTCGCCTCGCTCGCCTGCGTGGTGGTGGATGAGATTCACGCGCTGGCGGGCACCAAGCGCGGAGACCAGCTGGCGTTGTGCATCGCCCGGCTGCGCGCGCTTTCAAAAACCCGGGTGGTGGGGCTTTCCGCCACCGTGGCCCACCCCGAGGCGATGCGGCGTTTCGTGGGGCAAGAGGCGCGGCTGGTGCTGGCCGAGGATGGCGCGCCGCCGGAGGTTTCCATGGCGCTCCCGGAAACGGAAATCCCGTGGTCTGGCCATATGGGGCTGAAAGCCGCCCAGATGGTGCTGGCGCAGGTGGAAAAGGCCAACCTCAGCATCGTGTTCGTGAATACCCGCGCCCAGGCGGAGCTGATCTTCGCCGAAATCTGGAAGCATAACGATAACAACCTGCCGATTGCCATCCATCATGGTAGCCTGGACATTGCCCAGCGCCGCAAGGTGGAGACGGCGATGGCCGAGGGGCGCTTAAGGGCGGTGATTGCCACCTCGTCACTCGATCTCGGCATTGATTGGGGCGGGGTGGACCAGGTTTTGCAAATCGGCGCGCCGAAAGGTGTTTCCCGGCTTTTGCAACGGCTTGGCCGGGCGAACCATCGGCTGGATGAGCCGTCCCGCGCCATTCTGGTGCCCGCCAACCGGTTCGAGGTGCTGGAATGCGAGGCGGCGATGCAGGGCGTGCGCGAGAAGGCGCTGGATGGCGACCCGCCCCGCCCCGGCGGGCTGGATGTGCTGGCCCAGCATATTCTCGGCATGGCTTGCGCCGGGAGGTTTCTGCCGGATGAGCTATTCCAGGAGGTGATTTCCGCTGCACCCTATGCGGATTTACCGCGTAAGGATTTCGACGATGTGCTGCGCTTTGTGGAAGATGGCGGCTACGCGCTGGCGGCTTATGAACGCTACCGCAAGCTGTTCCGCGATGCGGAAGGCTATATCTACCCAGCCAATGCCAAGGTGGCTCAGCAATTCCGGATGAATATCGGCACCATCGTCGAGGCGCCGGTGATAAAAATCCGGTTACTGGGCAAACGCGGCGGGTTTGGCGTGGGGCTGGGCGAGGTTGAGGAATATTTTGTCAACCAGCTGGTGCCGGGGGATAGCTTTATTTTCGCCGGAAGATTGCTGAAATTCATAAGGCTGCGGGAGAATTTTATCGAGGTGGTGGAGGCGCCAGGCAAGGAGCCGAAAGTGCCCGCCTATGCCGGGGCGCGCATGCCGCTGACCACCAACCTCGCCAGCCGGGTGCGGGCGATGCTGCATGATCAGTCCTGCTGGGGAGCGTTTCCGGAAGAGGTGCGGGAATGGCTGGAATTGCAGAAACGCCGCTCCCGCCTGCCAGGGCCGGAAGGCTTGCTGGTGGAGACATTTCCCCGCCAGGGCCGCTGGTTCATGGTTGTTTATGCGTTCGAGGGCCGCAACGCCCACCAGACTTTGGGGCTGCTGCTGACCAAGCGCATGGAACGCGCGGGGTTTGCGCCGATCGGCTTCGTGGCCACCGATTATGTGCTGGCCACATGGTCCGCCTACCGGCCGGAGAAGATCGACCAGCTATTCCAAGAGGATATGCTGGGGGATGATCTGGAGGAATGGATGGAGACAAG
>JAGWIL010000176.1 GCA_028866335.1 Rhodospirillales bacterium | reverse complement strand
CCTTCCAATCTATAGGCTTTGCATGGCGCGCAACACATAAAAATACGCCATTGGCGTACATTCTGCTTGTATTAATTACGCCATTGGCGCATATAGGTGCAGTCGTATGCAAATAGTCCGTACCAAGCGCTACGTCCGCGATATGAGGAAAATCGGAGCGTCGGCCGAGGATATGCTGAGGCTGGAAACCGAAATCTCCGGTCAGCCAGATATTGGCGATGTCATTCCGGGATTGAGCGGAATTCGCAAGATTCGGTTTCAGCTTGGTGGACGCGGAAAACGTGGCGGCGGAAGAGCTATATATTTTCTCGCTCTCTCGCCTGATGTGATTGTGATGGTGTTTGCCTACTCCAAGGCGGACAAAGAAGACATGACAGCAGACGAGAGGGCTGTGACGAAGCGCCTCATTGAGGAATGGAACAATGACTAAGGTTGATACTTTTGGCTCTGGCTTGATTGAAGGACTTGAGGAAGCACTGGCCTGGAAGCGCGGCGAACTGGCGCTGGAGGTGGTAAACATCTCCCCTATGCCCCCGGCGCAGGTGAAGGCTATTCGTAAGAAAGTGGCAAAGAGCGCAGCAGCGTTCGCGGCGCGGTTTAGCATTCCTGCCTCGACCCTGAACAATTGGGAGCAAGGCCGGAGGGTGCCTGATGTGACCGCGCGCCTTTTGCTTAGGGTTATCGAGCGCAATCCCGATGTGGTGGAGCAGGCTGCCAAGGAAGTTGCATGAGGCCGATTGCACCCCAATGCACCTGTAAAGCGATGTAAATACTGGGTGCATTTGTGGGACAGCAATCAATCTAAAATAAACAACTGATATATCTATATAATACTGCATTACAGGCGGAAACCCTCCACCATTTCTTTTTCGAATAAAATTAGGGCTTAAGCCAGAAGCCGACCCTGCCGGAGGCTTTATAACAGCCTTCTTGGCCGCCGGGGCTTCCATCGCCACGGGCGATTAAAATCTGCTCATCCTTAGTATCAGCCCTCTCCATAACCTGGGGAAAAGCAAAAATTGGCCCAGCCCAAAAAACACCCGGAAAAATTAAGTACCGCCGAATAAACGCTCAAAAAATAAACAGATCGAAAACCTACGGGATAATACGCCCCGCATTCCAGACAAAATTCATTGGCACGAATTTTGGAATAGAGTTTTTGTCATTCGCGTCACGCGATGCACATCATCATTGCTAAGGGCGGCGTGATGATTAGTCCGGGCATTGCGCTCGACCATGGACACGCTGCACCAACGATGGAGCAGCAGGGCGAAGCTGAAAGCGTTCGCCAGGAAATTCCACGAAATGTCTCCTAATATTGACCTTCCACTACGTATTCGTAATTTACATCATCAGCTTAACGGCAAATCTAAAAATTTGGCGGTGGCGGCTTTCTTTTTATTTGCAACCGCAGCGCCGAGCCTGGCGATGCAAAAGGGGGTGGGCTCAGATTATGCGCCCGGCTACTCCATCGGCAACCCCTTGGCGATGATGCAGCCAGCGGGCCTGTATTGGGGCCAAAAAGCTTCCTTCAGCACCGCGCAATCAGTCAACAATGCAGGTGCGGATAGCGGCGTGCATACCAACATGTATCTCACGACTTCCATGCTGATGTGGACAACAAATTATCGTTTTCTGGGCGCGCGCTATGGTGCATATGCCTATAACATAGGGGTATCACATGCCAACATCACAACAGCTTCCCACAAGACTGGCGACGCGACCTCCGCGAACGATTTTGAATTCGACCCTGTTTACCTCTCCTGGAAGCTAAACAAACATATATTCGCCAGCATCTCAGAAGGGTTTAACGCCCCAATTGGCTCGTATGATGCAACACGGCTGATTAATATCGGGCATGACCGTTACACCTTTCAGCAGCACGTAAACCTTGCCTATATTTCCTCGAAATATTTAGTCGTGGCAAATGGCGTTATCAGCGTTAATACGCCAAACCGTCATTACAACTATACCAGCGGTGCCACTTATGACATCGACCTTACCGCAGCACGGAAATTCGGCGCTTTCCTGACAGGACCTGTGGGCTACGCCTATAATCAGTTCGGGACAGATTCGGGGCCATCAAACCTCAATGCAGGCAAGCCCGTTGAACTCGCCGCCGGGTGGCTGGTGGGTTATAAAATAGGCAATCTTTCGCTAAATACCTACATCACCCAGGATGTATATGCCCGGAACATCGGTAAACAAACGAAGCTTTGGGTGTCACTTTTATACCATATCGAATAATCTGTAGCCGCCGGTTCGAAAAACCGGAGCGGCGGCATTACTCATGCGCAGTTGAGCAGTACAACGACTTGGGATACCAAAATAATCGCCCCGGCGAGGAACCCAGGATGCACAGATGATGTCGATGCTCGACCAGCTTCCCGCGCGCGGCGCCGGGCGATGGAACCGTAATCTGGTGGTGTGTACGCTCGGCACCTTCACCACCATTGTAGCGATGACATTGCTGCTGCCATTTCTGCCCGTGTACGTGCAGGAACTTGGCGTTTCTGGCCATGCCGCGATTGCTGAATGGTCGGGCCTTGCCTACGGGGCAACGTTTTTTACCGCGGCGCTGACAGCGCCGTTATGGGGCAGACTTGCCGACCGCTTTGGCCGCAAGCTGATGCTGATTCGTGCCAGTCTGGGGATGGCCATTGCCATGTCGCTCATCGGCATGGCCCATAATGTGATGGAGCTTGTGGTGCTCCGGTTACTGGCCGGATTATTAGGCGGCTATGCTTCCGGGTGCATGGCGCTGATCGCGGCGCAAACACCTAAGGAGCGCGCAGGCTGGGCCCTGGGCGTGGTTACAACCGGCAACATGGCTGGCAATTTGGCAGGGCCGCTCATTGGCGGAACATTGCCGCCGATCATCGGCATCCGCGCCACTTTTCTGCTCGCGGGCGCTGTTATTTTTGTTACCTTTCTCGCCACCACCTTCCTTATTCGCGAGGAAAGGCGGCCGGTTTTAGTAGCCCGCAAGAAAAGCGGCGGGCGGTGGGCGCAAATTCCGCAAAAGGGGCCAGTTGCCGTGATGCTGGCCACGGGCTTTCTGCTCATGTTCGCCAATATGTCGATCGAGCCGATTATCACGGTCTACGTGGCACAGCTTGTGCCGCAGAAGCACGTTATTTTTGTCGCGGGGCTGGTGATGGCGGCGGCGGCACTTGGTGCTGTGCTGTCTTCAAGCAGGCTGGGGCATCTGGCGGACCGCATCGGCTATCGCCCGGTGATATCGGCCTGCCTTGGCATTGCCGCCATGCTGCTCATTCCCCAGGCATTTGTTACGGCGGGCTGGCAGCTTATTCTGCTGCGCTTTCTCATGGGCCTGGCGCTGGGCGGGCTTATTCCCTGCATCGCCGCGGTTATCCGCCACAGCGTGCCGCAGGAAATGCTCGCCGGAATGCTGGGTTATTCAATCTCATCACAATATGCTGGGCAGGTTCTGGGCCCTCTTGGCGGCGGCTTCATAGGGGGCCATGTTGGAATGTCAGCCGTGTTTTTAATCACCTCGGGGCTGATGGCGGTGGGCGCTGGCATAAACTGGCTTACCGCACGCGCGCCAACTGATAAGGAGGCTTAAGACATGACCGCATCGGTTTGCACAAGCATTACCTCGAAAGTTGAAGCCGCCGCGTGCTCTCCATCGGCGCCGCCAACAATGTGGCATATGGTGCCGCTCTCGCCGCTGGTTACGGAATGGATTCTGGTTTTGCTGACCCTGTTGCTCGCCACCCTTCTGGCAGACAGGATCGTAAACAAATAGCGGTCACAGATCATCCGCCATGCGGCGGATCACATCCTCCCACTGATAGGGAACATTCTGGCGGTAAAGCCGCAGAGAGGGATACCAGGGTGTGTCCTCCCGGTGCAGCAGCCACCGCCAATCCGGCGCGTAAGGCAGCAGAACCGAGGTGGGAACATTGCTTGCACCCGCCACATGAGCGACCGAGGTGTCGATCGTCACCAGCCGGTCCACATGCTTCAAAATCGCCATCGTATCAAGGAAATCCTCAATCTCCGGCCCGAGATTCACCAGCGGCGCATGGCCGTAATAGCCGCCCGCCTGGGCGATTTGGTCGCCTTTCTGCACGGTGAGCACCGCCACATCATCTCGCGCAAAAATCGGGCCGAATTGCGAAAGCTTCAGGCTGCGCTTCTTATCATTCTTATGTGTTGGCCGCCCGGCCCAAACCAGCGCGATGCGTTTTTTGCCTTTCGGCAGCAACCGCTCCAGTTTTTCGCCCCAATG
>JAGWIL010000175.1 GCA_028866335.1 Rhodospirillales bacterium | reverse complement strand
GCGCATTTCCTTAAAGTGATGGCGCGCGACAAAATCGGCAGCTTCATGGAAGCCAATGAGTGCGAGCGTTGGCTGAACCGCTGGATCACCAACTATGTTTCCGACAACCCGGATGCCGGGCAGGAGACCAAGGCGAAATATCCGCTGCGTGAAGCGAAAATCGAGGTGAAGGAAATTCCGGGCAAGCCGGGTTCCTATAACGCCGTGGCTTATCTGCGCCCCTGGTTGCAGATGGAAGAGCTGACGACCAGCATGCGTATGGTCGCCCGCATTCCGCAAAAGGCCTGATCCCCAGCGCTGCCGTGCCTTAACCGGCACGGCGGATGAGGAGGCTAAATGGCGGGCGATGAGGAAGATCCGGACGCGACGATCGTCTGGAGGCCCGGCCGGGTTCTCCCGCAATCTCCCACGCCTGAACCCCAGCTCGTGCCGGATGTTGAGGCCGCTTCTCAACTGGAACCGGAGCCAGAGCCAGAGCCGGCAACACCACCCTTGCGGGATGCGGTGCTGGCGGGCGCGTTTTTTGGCGCTGCCAATGCCCAAACCGCTACCCGACTGGCGGAGATGCTGGCGGGCCAAAGCGCTAGGCTCACCACCTGGCTAGGTGCTGCCGCCAAAACCCTGATCCACGACCCCGCCGCCCTCGCAGCGCGGCTGGACCATGACATCGCCCGACTGGATGCGATGATCGCCAGCCAGCTTGACGAGATTTTGCATCACCCAAGGCTGCGCAGGCTGGAGGGCGGCTGGCGCGGCCTTGCCTGGCTGGTCTCGCGCCTGCCGCTTTCGGGCCGGGTGAAACTGCGTGTGCTTAATCTTTCCTGGGCTGAGATTTGCCGGGACCTTGAGCGCGCCGCTGAGTTCGACCAGAGCCAGCTTTTTCGCCGCATTTACGAGGATGAGTTCGGCATTGCGGGTGGCGAGCCCTATGGCCTGCTGGTGGCGGATTACGAGGTGCGGCACCGCCCCGGCCCAGGTGCCACGACTGATGATGTCACGGCATTGTCCTCCCTGGCCGCCGTGGCCGCCGCGGCCTTCGCGCCACTGGTTATCGGTGCGGCCCCGGCGCTGTTCGGCGTGGACGATTTTTCAGAGCTCAGTGGCGTCGCTGACCCGGCCTCCGCGATGGCGGCGGCGGAGTATCAGCGTTGGAAGCGGCTGGGCACATTGGATGATTCCCGCTTCCTCGCCGTTACCCTGCCGCGCCTGTTAATGCGCCTGCCCTGGGAGGAGAACCTCTCCCGCCATCGGGGGTTTCGCTACCAGGAGCGGCTGCGGGATGGGTCCGGCCGCGTGACCAGCACGGCGGGCTATCTTGTCGCCGCCTGCGTGCTGCGCGCTTTTGAAGCTTATTCCTGGCCGGCTGATATTCGCGGCTATGATATCGACCGGTTGGGCGGCGGCGTGATCGAGGATCTGCCTGAGCCTTGGTTCTCTACCGACCCGGCGGATGGCTTTGGCCGCCCCGCGCCGGATGTGATGTTGTCGGACAAGCAGGAACGCGCGCTTGTGGCCGCCGGGCTGCTGCCCATTTGCGCCCTGCCTTATGGCGGGGAGGCGCTGATAGGTGCCGCGCGCAGCCTGCAAACGCCCACCACGAATTATGCCGGGCCCAACGCCGCTGCTGCTGCCGCCAACGCAAGGCTTTCGGCGCAGTTCAATAGCGTTATCTGTGTTTCCCGCTTCGCGCATTATGTGAAGATCATGGGGCGGGACATGACCGGGGCGTTCAAAACCGCGCCGGAAGTGCAGCGCCGGTTGTATGACTGGCTGATGCGCTACACCAATGCCAACACCTCCGCCGGGCTGGAAACCATGGCGCGTTACCCGCTGCGCGATGCCAGCGTGCTGGTGGAGGAGGTGCCCGGCAAACCCGGTGTGTTCACCTGCGCCATTCATTTGCAGCCGCATTTTCAGCTTGACGATGTCGCCGTTTCCTTCCGGCTGATGACCGAGCTTGCCGCCCCTGGCCAACAATGACTGAAAGCAACCTCTGAAATGGATTTACGCATATGGTAGAGACCGAACTTAAGGCCGCCGATCTGTTCCGCGCTGGCCGCCTGGCCGATGCCCTGGCCGCCGCCAATGCGGAGGTGAAAAAAGCCCCGACCGATCTCGGCAGCCGTGTGTTGCTGGCCGAGCTTTTGCTGTTCTCGGGCAATCTGGAGCGCGCGGATGTGATTCTGGACGCGGCGGGGCAGCTTGATCCCTCAGCCGCTATTGTCGTTTCTGAATTCCGCCAGCTTTTGCGGGCTGAAACCGCGCGCCGCCAGCTCTACCGCGATGGCCGGGTGCCCGAAGTGCTGGATGAACTGGAGCCGACCGGTCAGGCCTCCATGAAGGCGTTGGTGGCGCTGCGGGCGGGAGATATGGAAGAAGCGGCGCGCGCGGCGTCCGAAGCGGAGGAACTGCGCCCACGTGTTTCCGGCACCGCCAAAGGCAAGCCGTTCGATGATTTCCGCGATGCGGATGATCTCATCCCCGGCTATATCGAAACACTGACCACCACTGGCAAATATTTCTGGATTCCTGTTTCGCGGATTGAGAGCATGGAGTTTCATCCGCCCAAGCGTCCGCGTGACCTCGCCTGGCGCCGCTGCTCAATGAGCGTGAAGGCCGGGCCGGATGGTGATGTCTATATCCCCGTCCTCTATTTCGCCGAGGGCGAGGTGGACGAGGCGCATCGCCTCGGCCGCGCCACCAGCTGGAGCGAGGGCGAAGGCCCGGTGCGCGGCACCGGCCAGCGCGTGTTCCTGGCGGGGGAGGATGACCTTTCCATCATGCAGCTCGACGATGTGAGCTTCCAGCTTCCCGAATGAGCGACGATACGCTGAGCCGCGGCGCCAACGCCAATCTCTTCATCGACCGGATGCGCGATTCCGGCGCGCGGGTGAAGCTGTCCGTGCTGGACCGCTTGCTGGACGATGCGCCGGAGATGGAGCGTGACCGCCCGCTTTCCGCCACCGAGGCGCTGAGCGTGCTGCGCCGCGCCGTGCGGCGGGATCTGGAGGCTTTGCTGAATGGCCGCCGGCGCCTGGCATCCGTGCCTGGGGCGTTCCCGGAACTCGCCAATTCCAGCTTCACCTTCGGCCTGCCGGATTTCACCGCCGGGGCGATGCAGGAGGATGGCGCGCGGGAGACACTGCGCCGGGAGATCGAGCGCAGCATCCGCCAGTTCGAGCCGCGTTTGGTGCAGGTGGCCGTGAGCCTCGTGCCCGCCAAGGAGGAAACCAGCACCACTTTGCATTTCCGTATCGACGCGCTGCTGCACGCGGACCCGGCCCCCGAGCCGATCAGCTTTGAGACATTGGTGAACGCCGCCACCACGGATATCGCGGTTGCCGGAGGCGAGATTGGCTGATTCCCTGCTGCCCTATTTCAACCAGGAGCTGACCGCCATCCGCCATCTCGCGGCGGAGTTCGCGCAGGCCCATCCAAAAATCGCGGGCCGCCTGCGCCTCAGCCCCGATACGGTGGACGACCCGCACGTGGCGCGGTTGCTGGATGGTGTGGCCTTTCTCTCCGCCCGCGCCCAGGCGCGGCTGGATGACGAGTTTCCAGAACTCACCGACACACTGCTGGATATTCTCTACCCGCATTACCTCGCCCCGTTTCCCTCCTGCGCCATCACGCAGTTCAGCGCCAAGCCGGACCTTGCGGCACAAGTGGATATTCCGCCGGGGTTCGAGCTGGAAACCGAAGCCGTGCGCGGGCAGAGTTGCCGTTACCGCACCACCAGCCACCTCACCCTCTGGCCGGTGAAGCTGGAATCCGCCCGCCTTACCGGCCTGCCCTTCACGGCACCCGCCAATCCGCTGGCCAATGGCGCGGTGGCGGTGCTGCGCATTGTGCTCACCACGCTTAACCCGGAGGTGAAGTTCAGCCAGCTTGGGCTGGACAAGCTGCGCCTGTTCCTGCGCGGCGGCGCGGCAGCCTTGCGGCTTTATGAGCTTATGGCTGCTCACACACTGGGCGTGGCGCTCGCCAATACGCCGAACGACATCGCTCCGGTGCTGCTGCCGGGCAGCGCGGTTGAAGAGGTGGGTTTTGCGCCAGAGGAGGCGCTGCTGCCCTGGCCCGCGCGCAGCTTTGAAGGCTTCCGCCTGCTAAGTGAATATTTCGCCTTTCCGCAAAAATTCATGTTTCTGGATATCGCCGGGTTGGCCGCCAAAACCATGGTGCAGGAGAGCAACCGGCTGGAGATTTTTCTCTACCTCAACCATACCTCCGCCGAGCTTGAGCGTACGGTAGATGCGGATATGTTCGCGCTTGG
>JAGWIL010000174.1 GCA_028866335.1 Rhodospirillales bacterium | reverse complement strand
GGTTCATGCCCCATGGCCGCCAGCCTTGCGGCGGTGGCGCTGGCTCCGGGTTCGGGCCGCGTCACCAATAATTTCACGGCGCGAAAATATCCTCTGGGCTATCCGCCTTCAACGAGGCACCAAGCTCCCGCCCCAGCGCCTCGGCATCCTCAACCGCGCCGGTAAGGCTGCGCTTTAGCAAAAACGACCCATCCGCCCGCGCGACCAAGCCGGTGAGGTGCAAATCGCCATCCTCCAGCAGCCGCGCATAGCCGCCAATCGGGGTGCGGCAGGAGCCATCAAGGGCCCCCAACAATGCGCGCTCAGCCGTGGAAACCGCCTTCGCCTCGGGGTCTTCAATGCCGGAGAGCAGGGAGAGCAGCTCGCTATCCTCGGCCCGCACGGTAATGCCGACAATGCCCTGGCAGGCAGCCGGCACCATCTGCTCAGCGCTCAACAGCAGGCTGGCTTTTTCCGCCAGACCCAGGCGTTTTAAGCCCGCATAGGCCAGCAGCGTTGCATCCAGCCCATCCCCGCCAACCTTGGCAAGCCGGGTGCCCACATTGCCGCGCAGCAGGGTGAAGTTCAAATCCGGCCTTGCATATTTCATCTGCGCCTGCCGCCGCACGCTGGCCGAACCCACCACCGCGCCTGGTTTCAGTGCGCCGTAGGGGTCGGCTGGGTCCACCTGCACGCCAGGCGGCAAGATCAGCGCATCCCGCGCATCCTCGCGTTTCAACGTGCAGGCCAGGGCAATGCCCTCCGGCAGCGTGGTTTCCAAATCTTTCAGGCTATGCACCGCGAAATCGATGGTCCCGGCCAGAAGCTGCTCGTGAATTTCCTTGGCGAACAGCCCTTTGCCGCCAATTTCCGCCAGTGCCTTGTGCTGCACCGCATCGCCGGTGGTGAGGATGATATGCTCCTCGAACACCTGCATCCCCTTCAGCACTGGGCAGAAGGTTCTTAAAATTTCTAGGAAATTCGCAGTTTGCTGTCGGGCGAGCGGTGAGCCGCGCGTGCCCACCCGCAAGGGCAGGTTACGCTTATGCGGCTTCACAGAGGGGGCAGGGGGCGTTTCGGTTTTCACGCGCGTGGTCTAGAGCCAGAACCATGGAAAGAAAAGCCGAAGCCCCGGTTTTGGGCATTGAAAGCTCCTGCGACGAAACCGCCGCCGCCGTGCTGGCGCCGGATGGTGAAATTCTTGCCGAGCTGGTGCTGAGCCAGATCGCGGACCATGCGGCTTTTGGCGGGGTGGTGCCGGAAATTGCGGCCCGCGCGCATCTTTCGGCGTTGGACGCCATGGTGCGCCAGGCGCTGCGCGAGGCCGGGGTGGAATTCAAAAATCTCGCCGCTATTGCCGCCACGGCGGGGCCGGGGCTTATCGGTGGGCTGCTGGTGGGCACCGGCTATGCCAAGGGCGCAGCACTTGCGGCAGGCGTGCCATATCTCGCCATCAACCATCTGGAGGCCCATGCCCTCACCGCCCGGTTGCCAAGTGTGGGGCAGGTGGAATTTCCCTATCTGCTGCTGCTGCTCTCCGGCGGGCATAGCCAATGCGTGGCGGTGGAAGGCGTGGACCGCTACCGGTTGTTGGGTGCCACGCTGGACGACGCGGTGGGCGAAGCATTCGACAAAACCGCCAAGCTGCTCGGCCTGCCATACCCCGGCGGCCCGGCGCTGGAAGCCCTGGCGCGCGAGGGCGATGCAAAAACCGTGAAGCTGCCCCGCCCACTGCTGGGGCGGGAGGGCTGCGATTTTTCTTTCTCCGGCCTCAAAACCGCCATCGCGCAATTGCTCGCGGCTGAGCCGCCGGGTGCCTTACCCCGCCAGCGCGCGGCGGATATCGCTGCCAGCTTCCAGGAATCCGTTACGGATATTCTGGGCGACCGCCTTACCCATGCGCTGGCCATGTTGCCGGCGGCCAAGGCGGTCATCGTCGCGGGCGGGGTGGCGGCGAATTTGGCCATTCGCACCCGGCTGGCGGAGGTGGCCGGGCGGGCGGGCAAACCGCTCATCGCGCCGCCTTTGCGGCTTTGTACCGATAACGCGGTGATGGTCGCCTGGGCGGGCATAGAGCGGCTACGCTTGGGCAAAACCTCGGCGCTGGATGCCCCCTGCAAACCGCGCTGGCCACTGGAGGCGCTGTGAATTACCGCCACATCTACCACGCCGGGAACTTTGCCGATGTGATGAAGCACGCGCTGCTGCTGCGCCTGCTTGCCGCCATGCAGCGCAAGGCCAAGCCGTTTCTGGTGCTGGACACGCACGCGGGCATTGGCCGGTACGATGTAACGAGCATTGAGGCCGAGAAAACCGGGGAATGGCGGGAGGGTGTTGGTAAAATTCTGGCAAACCCGCCGCCTGCCTTGGCTGAATATGTGCAAACCGTGCAGCGCCTGGGGCTCTACCCTGGCTCCCCGGTTTTCGCGGCTGAGGCGCTGCGCCCCGAGGACCGGCTGGTGGCCTCTGAGCTTCACCCGGCGGATGCCGCCACGCTGCGCCGGACCATGCGTTCCTACGTGAATGTCGCGGTGCATGAGCGCGATGGGTATGAGGCGTTGAGCGCCTTCCTGCCGCCGCCGGAAAAACGCGCTCTGGTTTTGATCGACCCACCCTTCGAGCGCGTGGACGAATTTTCCACCCTCGCCAAAACCCTCGCCGCCGCCTGGAAAAAATTTCCTTCAGCCGTGTTTGTCATCTGGTACCCCATCAAGCACCGTGCCCCAATTCGGGCATTTTTTGAGGCGCTGAAATTGGCCGGTATCAAGGATGTCATCGCCGCTGAGTTTTTGCGCCGGCCAGATACCGACCCCTCCAGATTGAACGGGGCGGGTCTGGGACTCATAAATCCGCCTTATGGATTTGAGGATGAAGCTGCGCCCATTCTGCAAGCCTGCGTGGAAGCCTTCGGCGAAGCCGGGGCCAGTGCCGGGATCGAAAGGATCATCAATGAGTAAATCCATCGCGGTGATCGGCGCCGGAGCCTGGGGCACGGCCTTGGCGGTGCTGCTGGCTGGGGCCGGGCGTAATGTCACACTCTGGGCGCGGGACGCCGCCAAGGCTGACGCCATGCAGGCAAGCCGGGTGAACCCGCGCTTGCCAGATGTGGCGTTGCCGCCAGCCTTGCGCGTAACGGCGGCAATGCCGCAGGCGGAGATTTTGCTGCTGGCGATGCCGATGCAGCATCTGCGCGGCATATTGCCCGCCTTGCCGGAGGCACCCTTGGTGCTCTGCTGCAAGGGGCTGGAGGCTGGCACGCATCTGCTGCCGCCGGAAATTGTTGGCAGCCGCCCATGCGCCATGCTCACCGGGCCGAATTTCGCGCATGAAATCGCGCGGGGCCTGCCTGCCGCCGCCGTGCTCGCCACGCCGGATGCCGCCTTGCGCACCGCCCTCATCACCGCCCTGCACACCCCCAGCTTGCGGCTTTACGGCTCGCCGGACATCACCGGCGCGGCCCTGGGCGGGGCGGCAAAAAACGTGATCGCCATCGCCGCCGGGGTGGTGATGGGCGCCGGGCTGGGGGAGAATGCGCGCGCCGCCCTCATCACCCGTGGCCTGGCTGAAATCGCCCGCCTCGCGGCTTCTCTGGGGGGCAAGGCCGAAACCATCTCCGGCCTCTCAGGGCTGGGCGATTTGCTGCTCACCTGCACGGGCACGTCCAGCCGCAATTATTCGCTCGGCTTTTTGCTCGGGCAGGGGCAGAGCCTTGCCGAAATTCTGAGTGCCCGTTCCGCCGTGACCGAGGGCGTGATGACCGCGCCAGCTTTGCTGGCTCGCGCCGCTGCGGCTGACGTTGAGATGCCCATAACCCAGGCCGTGACAAAGCTGCTTTCCGGTGAAATGAATGTGCCGCAAACCATGTCGGCGCTGATGAGCCGCAGCCTGAAGGATGAATGATGCGGCGCTACGCCTTTGCCTTTCTACTTGCCTTTTTCGCGGCGTCTCCGGCGCTGGCGGATGCGCCATCCCCTGCCTCCGATTGCGAAAGCCACGACGCCGCGCGGCAGGTGACGGGTTGTAACGCCATCCTGGCCGCCGGGCCGGATATGGAGGCGCTGGATTTCGAGGCCTATAACAACCGGGCTCTGGCTGAATTACAGCTAAACCAACCCAAGCCAGCCTTGGCGGATGCGCAGGCGGGCATCGCCCTCAACCCCGGCAATGGCCGCATCTACCTCACCCTGGCCCGGGCTTATCTGGCGTTGCGCCAACCCCAGCAGGCGTTGGGCGCGGTGAACCAGGCCATAGCGCTTATCCCGGATGATCCCGCCCCGCTTATTCTGCGCGGCGAGATCGAGCTTCTGGGTGGGGATTGGCAGGGGGATGTGGCGGACCAGGACGCCGCTTTGGGCCATGACCC
>JAGWIL010000173.1 GCA_028866335.1 Rhodospirillales bacterium | reverse complement strand
CAGCTTGGCGGTGGCACGCTGGTGAATGAGGGGCTGGTTGAAGGCGGGGCTTATGGGGTGAGCCTGAGTGCCGCCGCACTGGTAACGAATAACGGTCAGATTTCGGGTGGCGAGGCCGGGGTGATGATGGCCACCGGCGGCGTTCTGGCCAATGTGGCGGGTGCGGCCATTACAGGCGGTGCCGCAGGGGTGGTGTTGCAGGCAGGAGCCAGCCTGGCCAATGCGGGCAGCATCGCCGCCACGCTCAGCGGTGCAGGGCATGAGGGCGTGTTGCTGGCCGGCGGCGCGTATTTTTCCAACACCGGCAGCATCAGCGGTTTTAAAGGCGTTTATGGCGATACCGGCACAGCAACGCTGGTGAATGGCGGGCTGATTGAAAGTGGCGGCACGCTGGGCCTGTTTTTCCCTTCCTCGGGCTATAGCTTTGTCAGCGGTGCGGCGGTGATGCTCACCAACGCCAGCGTCACCAATTTTGGCGATATCCGGGGCAATGACGTGCCGCAGGACGCGCTGATGCAGGCGGGCTCGGCGGGCAGCGGATTGGTTTTGGGCGCTGGCTCGCTGGATAATTTTGGCACACTCGCGGGAGGCGGCGGAGCCTATGCCACACATGGCGGGCTGGGCCTGGCCGGTGCGGCGCAGCTTTCTGCCACCAATACCGGGCTGATCGAGGGCGGCTCTGGCACCTATGGCGGGGCGGCGACGATGCTGTTTGGCGGCACGCTGCTGAACAGGGGCAGTATTCTGGGGGGCAATGGCATTGTCTCCGGCGGAGACGGGGTGGTGCTGAATAACGGCGCCACGCTGGTAAACCAGGGGCAGATAACCGGCGGCATCGGCCCGCAATATCTCTGGAATGTGGGGCTTGGCGCGGGCGCAGCACTTTATAATGGCGTGCTGGAGAATGCGGGGCTGCTCTCGGGCGGCGGGCAGCAGCTCATGGGGCTATGGATGGGCGGCGGCCAGGCGATAAACATCGGCACCATCATTGGCCATGCGGCGGTGGCCATGCAGGGCGGGGCGTTGGAAAATGACGGGCTGATTTCCGGCACCGCCATTGGCGTTGATCTGGCGGCCGGAAGCTTTTTGAATGCGGGCACGCTGGCGGGCAGCTACGCGGTTTATATGGCCCAGGCTGGCGCGCAGCTTGGCGTGGCAGCGGGGGCGGTGTTTGAAGGCAAAGTGGCCGACCACGCGGGCAACGCCACTTTGTTGTTAACAGGTGCAGTGGCGGGCACGCTGGACATGGGCACGAGCTTCTCCGGTTTTGGCGATATTTCCTTTGCGGCGGGGGCTGATTGGGCTTTGGCGGGCGACGTGGCGCAGCTTGCGGGCGGCGAGCGCATAGACGGCTTTCAGGGCAACGACACGCTGCTGCTGGAAGGTTTCACCGCCAGCAGCGAAAGTTTTGTGTCTGGCACTGGGCTGGTGCTAGGCTCTGGCAGCACCAGCGCGACGCTGGATGTGCAGGCCAGCGCGCCGCTTGTTGTAAACGATGTAGCGCAGGGCATGGAAATTGTAATCTGCTACCGGCGCGGCACGATGATCCAGACCATGCGCGGGGAGCAGGATGTGGCGAGCTTGCGCATTGGCGATGTGCTGCCCACACGCTTTGGCGGCGTGCGGCGGATTAAATGGATTGGCCGGCAGCGTTACGCGCCGAAAGATGTGCGCGGCAACCGGGAACGAATCCCGATCTGCATCCAGCCCGGTGCGCTGGGGCAAGGGCTGCCGCAGCGGGCACTTTTTGTCTCCCCCGGTCATTCCATGCTGTTGGATGGTGTGTTGGTTCTGGCCCGCGCCTTGGTGAATGGGGTAACCATTACCCAAGACGATGATGGGGCAGGGGCGGATTATTTTCTGCCGGAGTTGGAGGCGCATGATTGCCTGCTGGCCGAGGGTGCCTGGAGCGAGAGCTTTGCGGACGGCCCTGGGTTGCGCCGTCAGTTTCATAATCAGGCCGAGTTTCATGCGTTGTTCAAGGCGTATCGTGAGCCGGGCGAGATCATTCTGTGCGCGCCACGGCCATTGCAGGGCGTGGCGTTGGAGGCGGCTTTGCGCCCGGTATTGGCCAGAGCTGTGGCCACGCCGGGGGCGTTAAGGGGCTGTGTTGATGTGGCGGATGGGTGGCGCATTGAAGGCTGGGCGCAAGACGTAACCTGGCGGGAGTTTCCGCAGCGCCTGGAGTTTTATGCCGGAAGCCGCAAGCTGGGCGAGGCTTTGGCCTGCCATTTCCGGGAAGATTTAGCCAAAGCGGGCATTGGTACCGGGCGGGCGGCGTTCAGCTTTTTGGCCCCGCGCTGGTTTAAACCGGAAAACCTGTTTGTTCGCCGCGCGCGAGATGGTGCCGCGATTTACCCCGCCATCCGCCGCGCCGCCTGATCAGGCCTCTACATCGGTTTGTGGGCGGTCGATCCCCAGGGTGTTTTCCGTGTGCCACACGCCATCTTCGGTCTCGTACATAATCAGCCCTGTCTCGCCGGGCACGCGCTGCTCATGCGCCACGCGGCGCGCGGCTTTCAGCGCCGCCTCGCGCGTGGGGTAAGTTTCGGAGTAGCTGCCATTCAGCGTGTAGGCGAAGCCGCCGTCATGCGGAACGACTTTATAATGCGCGGTGCTCATTTCGCTCTCCCATGAGAAGTCATCTTTAGAGCCGGATGATTTTAGATCGAATCACGGGGTGATCCGCTCTAAAATCTGAATCCGCCTCTAAATCAATGAAGTAGAGGGCGATTCAGACGTTAGCCTTGCTCGCAAAGTGAGCGAGGCTAAAGTCATCGCACTCTAATATAAGGCGTTCAGCGTAGCCTTGCCATGGTCAAACTATCGGCATAGGCGCCATTGCGGAACACATCCCCGCGTATCCGGCCCTCGGCCTCAAAGCCGAAGGTTTCGTAAAGCCGGATGGCGTGGTGGTTATCCGCCATTACCGCAAGGTCCACCCGCGCGAGGCCGAGCCAGTTATCCGCGATGTCCAGCGTTGCGGCAAGGAGGGCGCGGCCGATGCCCTGGCCGTGATACGCATCGTGCACAATCAGAGTATCCAAAAAGGCTGAGTGCATGAGCCGTCCCTTGCGGGGTTTCAGCAATGCCAGTCCAATGAGCCTGCCTTCCACCACCGCGCCGACGACGCGGGAGCCGTCGTCTGGCTGCACGATATGCTTCAGGCTTTCCTCGGTAACGAAAGGTGTGGCCAATGTGCCGTGGCGTACGCCGGGCTGGTTCATGACCTCCGCAAGGGCGGCGATATCCTCCGGCTCTACAGCGCGCAGGGTGAAGGGCTTACGAGGCGCCGGTGTTGGGCGCGGCGGTGGAGGAGATTGATCCACCGCCAGGCCAGGGCGCAGGCGGCCCATGAGGTGGCAGTCTGCCAGCACGCCATCCTGCATGCCGTAATGGCGCGAGGTGGCCTCAATCTCGAAACCCGTAGACTTATAAAGCGAAATTGCGGCCTCGTTGTTCACGAATACGCCGAGATCCAGTCTTTGCAGGTTCAGCCAATTGTCCGCCATGTCTAGCAATGCTGTGAGCAAGGTGCGAGCAATGCCCTGGCGGCGGGCTTCCTCCGCCACCATCAGCCCCAGGCTGCCGGTATGGGCAAGGCGCACAAGGCTTCGTCGGCCGAGACTGGCTTCGCCCAGAATTGCCCCGTCTGCCCCGCAGGCCACCAGGGAAATGCGGGCTTCCGTGCTGCCGCAGAACCGGGCGGATTCCGTGAGGCTGGTGAATGGTAAGCCATCCGTGAAGCGCCGTACGCTCGGCTGATTATAGATGCGGTTGATTGCCGGGGTGTCTGCCTTGGTGGTGGCGCGGAGGCTGATCATGGTGCGGCATCCTGGGCGGGGGCTGGCATGATGCTGGCCTTACCGCCTTCGATCACCACCGGGCGAAAGCCGCGCGGCGGCCTTTGCGGTTCGCGCCGGGCACGGGCGCGGGTGCGCGCGATGGCGGCGGCAAAACCGAGCCCGGCGGCACAGATGGTTAACAGCAGCAACAAGGCCAGCGGGGACATGCAAAAAGCTCCTCAATGGTAGCGGGCGGGAGCTTTGTGCAAAAACAAACCCCGCCGGAAGGATCGGGCGGGGTTGGCAGGCTAGGCTTGAAAATTCGTCTTCAACCTGTCCGCAACCCCGCGCGCAGCCATACATTGCCAATAATCATGGCAAAGGCGCTGCGAAGATGGGTTCGGCTGGTTTTCATAGTGGGGCGAGGCTAACGAGGAAAACATGTTTTGCCAACCACATATTTGCGCATGGCACTTGTTTTGCGGGCGGATAAGCTCTTCTCTTCATGACAGCGCATAAAGGAGTGGTGATGACCGTAAAGCGGGACAGGAAGCATATTCTCGTGGTGGGGGC
>JAGWIL010000172.1 GCA_028866335.1 Rhodospirillales bacterium | reverse complement strand
CCAAAAATGCCAAACCGCTTGCCGTATGGCGGGGCAAAGCGTTGCGTGCAAGCCCATAGCAGAATAGAGCGCAAAGACATGAGCAAGCGTTTGCAGGTAGGGCTGATCGGGGCGGGGCATTTTGGCCGCTACCATGCGTTGAAACTGGCAGGGGCGGCGCGCGCGCGGCTGATTGGCCTGGCGGACCCGAACCCCGCCCGCGCCAAGGAAGTGGCCTGGGAAGCGGGTTGCCCGGTGAAAACCGTGGAGGAGATTCTGGCCGAGGCGGAGGCGGTGATCATCGCCGCGCCGGCGGAATATCATTACGAACACGCCGCGCGCGCCTTGCGGGCGGGCAAGCATGTGTTGGTGGAAAAACCCATTGCCGCGACGTTGGACCAGGCGGATGAGCTGATTGCTCTGGCGGCGCAGGCGGGCAGGGTGCTGCAAGTTGGGCATCTGGAGCGGTTTTCCGCGGCACACGGGGCGCTGGCCAGCCGCATGGGACGGCCGCTTTATATTGAGGCGGTGCGAATTGCGCCGTTCAAGCCGCGCGGGACGGATGTTTCAGTGATTCTGGATTTGATGATCCATGATCTGGATTTGATTTTAACGCTGGCGGATTCTGAGGTGGTGAGCGTGGATGCGGTGGGGGCACCCGTTGCCAGCACGTTTGATGACATTGCCAATGCGCGGATACGCTTTGCGAGCGGGGCGGTGGCGACGATTACCGCCAGCCGGATATCGCTGAAGACCGAGCGCAAGATGCGGATATTTTCGCAGACCGGGTATTTAACGGTGGATTTCTCCGCCCGAAAGCTGACGCTGGTGGGGCGGGGGATTGGGGTGAAGGTGCCGGGCTTCCCTGAGTTCGGCATTGAGCAGGCGGGCTGGCAGGACCATGACGCGCTTTCCGCCGAGCATGAGGCATTTTTTGCCGCCTGCCTGGATGGCGCGCCAGTGGTGGTGGACGGGTTGGCTGGCAAGCACGCCTTGGCGGCTGCGCTGATGGTGAGTGCCTCGATTGCCGAAAGCCGGGCGATGGCCGAGGCGAGCGGGTTGATACCGAAATTTCCGTGATTTTGGCGTTCTGCAAATGTTCCACGTGGAACATTTGTGCAGTTAAATATCAATAACGATTTGTTAGTTGTTGATGGATGGGCGTTTTACAGTTTCTACTGGAGATATTAGACATAGTTCTGGTGTGTTGGCGGAATATTTTTGGCGGAGTAGGTGATGCTTGTTTTTGGTGGAAATCTGCCCATCCTCGATGGAGCAATCCAGTAGGTACAGCAGACACTTAAAGGATGCATAGGTCTTTGAAACCTAGCGTACCTTTGACAAGGCGTAACGAACCCATCCAATATCCTCTGCCAGCGTCCGACCGCATGACTGAGCTTCGGGAGGCGTTCCGCGTCGATAAGCAAGAAATCCGACCGCACAGGCGGCATTCAGTTGCCAAATGCGCCGACGGTCGAGCTGGATACCTAAATCGCCTTCGTAGACCTCCAAAGCACTGTCCAATAGATCATCTTCTTGGCGATCGAAGACGAAGTAGCGGAAATCATAATGCCTATCTACCCATGCTGCACCGTCATAATCAAAAATGCCTTTAACTCTGCCGGTGCCCGGCTCGACCACAATATTGTGCAATCCAAGATCGCCATGGACGAGCACGTTATCAGTGGATTTGCAATCATCTTCAATGCGGCAACTTTCAATCAGCCGATCAATTTCACGTAATAATCCTAAATCGTCCACGACATCTGGAAGCTGAGATTTGATCAGAAGCCACGGCTCAGGCCAACTCAATTTGCTAGGCAGCCAACCAGCGGTATCCTCGACGTTAATGAGGCTGTGTTGCTGGGTCAAGATTTCGCCAAGTGAACGGCCTATTCGGCGTGCTAAAGCGCGGTCTCCTTGAATACGCTGATAGAGACCCCATGGGTTACAATCGCCTGGCACCATTGTGCGCAAATCCCACCCTGACTCTGCGACATGCAAAATGCTTGGAATCCGAAAGATGCAACGTATTGAGAGAAGTTCCAAAATCCGCCGCTCCCTGCTCAGCCGCGCCGCTCCTCTGGCATTCATGGGAACCCATGCCATACGATCGCCAGGCAAGTGGACAGCCCAGCGGTCGTCGCGCGCTTCAATCTTTATTGTTTCGGGGTGGACGTCGATGCCGTCTTGACCGAGTAGCGCGCAAATATGGTTAACATCCATTGGCTTGGCTACCTCCTCTTTGGAGAATAGGAAAATGAAGGTTTAATGTCCTAGCTGGGTCGAACTTACGCGCAATAAAAACCCCGCCAGTGGCGGGGTTTTTAGAGGTTAGCCAAGCTGCTTCTTCACCGCTTCGTTCACCAAGGCTGGGTTGCCCTTGCCCTGCATGGCTTTCATCACCTGGCCGACGAAGAAGCCGAAGAGTTTGTCCTTACCGGATTTATATTCGGCCACTTTGTCCTGGTTATCGGCCAGAACTTTCGTTACGGCTTCGTCGATGGCGCCGGTGTCGGTCACCTGCTTCAGGCCTTTTTCCTCGACGATGGCGGAGGGCATTTTACCCGTTTCAACCATCTCCTCGAACACATCCTTGGCGATGCGGCCATTGATGGTTTTGTCGGTGATGAGGTCCAGCATCTGCCCCAGCGCCGCAACCGTTACAGGCGGGTTCTCTATGCTTTTGCCGGTGCGGTTCATGGCAGCGAAGAAATCGCCTGAGACCCAGTTGGCGGCGAGCTTACCGTCCCGCCCCTTGGCGAGTGTTTCGTAGAAATCGGCTGTGGCCTGGTCGGCCACCAATACGCCAGCATCGTAAAACGGAATGCCGTATTCGGTGCAGAAGCGGGCACGTTTTTCATCCGGCAGTTCGGGCAGGGTGGCGGCAAGCTCGTCCACCCAGCTTTGCTCCAGCATCAGAGGCAGCAAATCAGGCTCGGGGAAATAGCGGTAATCATGCGCATCTTCCTTCGAGCGCATGGAGCGCGTTTCGCCCTTTGTGGGGTCGTAAAGCCGGGTTTCCTGCACCACCTCACCGCCGCTTTCCCAAACCTCGATCTGGCGCAGCGCCTCGGCTTCCACCGCGTGCATGACGAAGCGGATGGAGTTGACGTTCTTGATCTCGCAGCGCGTGCGGAAATCCTCGCCCGGTTTGCGGACGGAGACGTTCACGTCCGCGCGCATGGAGCCTTCCTCCATGTTGCCGTCGCACGTGCCGAGATAGCGGACGATCTGGCGGATTTTACGCAGATAAGCACCGGCTTCTTCCGGTGAGCGGATATCCGGCTCCGAAACAATTTCCATCAGCCCCACGCCCGCGCGGTTGAGGTCGATCACCGATTTCGCCGGGTGCTGGTCGTGCATGGACTTACCGGCATCTTGCTCCAGATGCAGGCGGGTGATGCCGATATGCTTGATGGTGCCATCTTGCAGTTCGATCTCAACGGTGCCGGTGCCGACGATGGGATGCGCGAACTGGCTGATCTGATAACCTTGCGGCAGATCCGCGTAGAAATAATTCTTGCGGTCGAAGCGCGAGAACAGATTGATCTGCGCTTTGAGGCCGAGGCCAGTGCGCACGGCCTGGGCCACGCATTCCCTGTTGATGACGGGCAACATGCCGGGAAAACCGGCATCGATGAACGACACATGCGCGTTGGGTGCGCCGCCATAGGTGGCGGAGGCACCGGAGAAGAGTTTTGATTCAGAAATCACCTGGGCATGGACTTCCAGCCCGACGACGATTTCCCATGTGCCAGTGCGGCCTTCTAGCGTGTAGCTGCTCATTTGGCGCGAACCCCCGGCAGAGCGGTGAAATTGGCCGCGGCCTCTATGGCGGCGGAGACAGCGAATACCGTTTCCTCATCGAAATGCTTTCCGATGACTTGCAGGCCGAGCGGCAGCCCTTCGGCGGAGAGGCCAGCGGGCACACTCATGGCGGGCACACCGGCCAGCGAGGCGGGCACGGTGAACACGTCGTTGAGATACATGGTGACGGGATCGTCCATCTTCTCGCCAAGGCCAAACGCGGCGGAGGGCGCGGTGGGGGTGAGGATGGCGTCCACTTTTGCAAAAGCCTCGGTGAAATCACGCAGGATCAGGTTCCGCACCTTCTGGGCCTTGAGGTAATAGGCATCGTAATAGCCATGGCTCAGCACATAGGTGCCGATCATGATGCGGCGCTTCACCTCGGCCCCGAAACCCTCGGCGCGGGTGCGCTCGTAAAGGTCGATGAGGTCTTCACCATCCACGCGCTTGCCAAACCGCACGCCATCATAGCGCGCGAGGTTGGAGGAGGCTTCAGCGGGGGCGACGATGTAGTACACCGGCAGGCCGTATTTGGTGTGGGGGAGGGAGATGTCCATGATCTCCGCACCCTGCTCCTTTAACCAAACTAGCCCTTGATCCCACAGAGCAAGAATTTCCGGATTGGTCTCGCGTATCCGGTATTC
>JAGWIL010000009.1 GCA_028866335.1 Rhodospirillales bacterium | reverse complement strand
TATGTTTCGCAGATCACCAAAATGCGCATCGCCCGCACCGAAGGCGTGAAACACCAGGATGTTGTGGTCGTGACCTTTAATAACGACGGGTCTTTCGAATCCGCGACCCGGAAAACTCTGGGTGATGCCGTGCCGGTTTCCATGGATGGCAAGAAAACACCTGTGCCCGGCGGTACTGCCGGGTTCCTGCAGCAGCTTATCGGTGGTGTTGGCAGCTACAGCCCGCTTGGCAACGCGGCAGATTCTTCCGGTGCCAACGGCGCTTCAGCACTTGGCAGCAATGGCGCATCCAGCGGCCTTGGCAGCGGTTTCTAGGCTCGTGCGTCGGCGGCCGCTTCTGCTCGGCGGGCTTGCCGCATTGTCAGTCACGGCCGAGCGGGCGCAAAGCGCGCTTGCCAACGTGGTGGTGCCAAACTTTCAGGCGGCGGCGCTGGACGACAAAACCGGTCCCGGCTTTTCCCGCATTGTCATCGCCCGCTGGGGTGACCTGCTGCAACCAGATGCACCACCTTTCAACCCGGCGGCACTTACAACCGACCAGGCCAATGAACAATTTCCCTACGACGCGGTGATTGTGGCGCTTGTCTCGCCGCCGCCAGCGCAGGATGGCGTCCCGCGCCTTGTGCTTGTTACCGCTAACCCCACCGCGCCCGCGCGGATGCTTTTTAGCGGCGGCGTTGACAACCCTGGAGTAGCCGGACGCGAACAGGGCGTTACGGTGGTGAATTTACAGTATCTTTCCGGGCGCTGGGTAACCGTGGTGGGCGGCTACCAAACCCGCCGCCTTTCAGATGGCACGCTATGCCAGCTCTCCGGCCCCGTTGCCGCGCAAATTGGTGCCACCGTGCAAGGCGTGCTGGCGGTTAATGGCGGCAGCGCCACGCCATGGGGCAATGTGCTGCTGGCGGAAGGTGATGCCGGGCCGTGGCTCATACGGCTGGCAGGGCTTGGCCTTGGCTATGACGACCCGGCCTATGCCGCACGCTATGGCTGGGTGGTGGAGTTCAACCCGCTTGACCCGCTATCTCTTCCTGTAAAACATACGGCATTAGGGCGAATTGCCCGGGCCGGAGTGCTGGCGGCTTCCACCAAAGATGGCCGCCCGGTGGTGTTTTTCACGCAAGACGCGGAAGCGGGCATGATGTTCCGCTTTGTCGCGGCGACAAACGCAACCGATGGCACGGCGCTGGATTCCGGCACGCTCTCCGTGGCGGTTCTGGGCGGGGACGGCATTGATTGGGTGGATATTCCAGGCGATGTGCCAAGCCTGGCGGGGCTGGCGAATGCCGGAATTACCGCCGGGGGCGAGAGTTTTGACGCACCCGGAGGGTTGGCGATGAGTGCCGATGGCACCGCGCTTTATCTGGCATGTGCCGGTAATGCCGCCCGCAGCGTTGCTGACACCCTGAACCCCGGCGGCGAGGCCGGGCATATTGTGCAATTTACCCTTCCTGGGGCGGACCCCACCGCCCGGCATTTTCCGGCAAGCATCGCGTTGATAGCAGGCAACCCGGCCAGCGATGAAGGCACCCAGTATGGCCCCGGCAGCCAGGCATGGCTGCGTAAGCCGCGCACGCTGGCCATAGATCCCGCTGGAAATCTCTGGATCGGCACGGACCAGCGCGGCGATACCGCGCAAACGGCGGATGGGCTGTTTATGATGCAGACCACTGGCCCGGCCCAGGGAGCGGTGGCTTATGCCTATCTCGCCCCCATTGGTGCGGCGGCGGGCGGTGCGGCATTTGATGCCGCCAGCAAAACCGCGTTTGGTGCCGTGCGCCACCCCGGCGCCACGCCAGGGGCGAGCTTTGCTAACCCGGCCACACGCTGGCCTACGCTGCAACCAGCTATACCGCCGCAAACCACCATCATCGGGCTGGTAACGCAGTGATCGAGATTATCCGGGCCAAGCCCGGATCGGTGGAACTTGAGGCTTGCTTTGCTATTCGCCTGACGGTTTTCGTGGCCGAGCAAGGCGTGCCGCCTGAGGAAGAGCTGGACGAGCTGGACGATACCGCCCTGCATGTTCTGGCATTATGGAATGGCACGCCGGCCGGCACGGCGCGGGCTGTTGAAAAAGCCCCCGGTTTACGCAAAATCGGCCGGGTGGCGGTGAAAGCTGCGTTTCGCAAATTCGGCATCGGCAAGGCGTTGATGCAGGGGATTGAGGCTGAATGCCCCGGCAGCGCCTTTATTCTGGATGCGCAAACCCATGCGATCGGGTTTTATGAACGCTTGGGGTATGCGGCGGAAGGCGAGGAGTTTCTGGATGCGGGCATCCCACATCGGCTCATGCGCAAACGCTAGAAATCCAAATCCGCGTAATGCGGTGGCGGAGCCATGCCGTTAACCCGGTCCGCCAGAACAGCACGGAAGCATGGGCGAGACTTGATGCGCGCGTACCAGTCTTTCGCGGCGGGGGAGACTGACCAATCGACATCGCCCATGAAATCCAGCGTGGAAAGCATGGCGGCCGCGGCAAAATCCGCGACTGAAAGATTAGCACCCGCCAGCCAGCGGCGGTGCTCCGCCAGCCAGCCGATATAAAGCAGATGTTGCTTCAAATTCGCATAGCCCGCGCGCAGGGCGTTGCCATCTGGCGCGCCGAGTTTCAGCGCCTGTTTAAGATTCTTTTCCCAATAAAGATTACGCACAACCTCGTCGTAAAATTTCTCATCAAACCAGGCGACGAGGCGGCGCGTTTCCACGCGCTCAGGCTGGGCACGGCTGAGCAGTGACGTGTCAGGATAGGATTCTTCAAGATATTCGCAGATCACCCGCGAATCCGGAACAACGAGTCCGTTATCCTCAATCAGCGTCGGCACGGTGCAAGCCGGGTTCATCTCCAGATAGCTTGGCTGGCGGTCCCACACTTTTTCAACCCGAAGCTCGAACGGCAGACGTTTCTCAGCCAGAACCATTCGCACCTTGCGCGAATAGGGGGAGAGCGGAAGGTGATAAAGGACTCGCATGGCCGCGATTATGGCATTCTAAAAAGCCCGCAAAAAGAGGCTGCCTTTTTAAAATAGCAGCCTCTTGGGGTAATGGTCAGGCCGATTTCAGCGCAGGCGCGTCATCGAGTGCCGCGGGCAGATATTTAATGTACTCAGTTGGCACCACCTGCCAGAAATACGGGGCCTCGCGTTCCCAGTCATTCAGCAGCGTGGCGGCATAGCGGCTTTCTGTTTCGGCCACATGGCGTTCCACCAACCCGCGCAGCACGCCAGCCCAATGGGCGGAATTAACCCGCTGCCAATGCAGGGTTTCCTTGTTTACCCGCATCTCGAACCTGTTCGCACGGTCGTAAACAAAGGCGATGCCACCGGTGAAGCCCGCGCCGAAATTATCGCCGACCTCGCCCAGAATAACGACCGTGCCGCCGGTCATATATTCGCAGGCGTTGGAGCCGACACCTTCAACAACCGTGATGGCACCGGAATTACGCACGGCGAAACGCTCGCCCGCCAGGCCCGCCGCGAACAGGCTGCCCGCAGTGGCACCGTAAAGCACCGTGTTGCCGATGATGGTGTTCTCGTTGGTTTTGAGCTTGGAGGATGGGCCGGGACGCACCACGATGCTACCGCCGGAAAGCCCCTTGCCCACATAATCGTTGGCATCGCCAAACACTTCCAGCTTCAGGCCGTTCACTGCAAACGCGCCGAGGCTCTGCCCAGCCGAGCCGCGCAGCCGTACGGTTACGTGGTCTGGTTGCAGCTTCACCTTGCGGTATTTAGCGACGATTTGTGAGCTGAACTTGGTGCCGATGGCGCGGTGCGTGTTGCGAATGTTGTATTGCAACTGCATCTTCTCGCCGTTGGTGAAGAAGCGTTCGGCATCTTCGATCATCTGCGCGTCCAGCGTCTCCGGCACCTCGTTGCGGCCCTCGCGGGTGCAATAGCGCGCATACGGGCCGGGGTCTGCCTGCGAGAGAATCGGGTTTAGATCCAGGTCATCCAGATAATCCGCGCCGCGCGAAACCTGATGCAGCAAATCCGTGCGGCCGATGATCTCGTGCAAGGAGCGGAACCCAAGTGCTGCCAAAATCTCGCGCACTTCTTCCGCCACGAAGGAGAACAAATTGATGACCTTCTCCGGCGTGCCATCGAATTTTTTACGCAGCTCCTCATCCTGCACGCACACGCCAACCGGGCAGGTGTTGGAATGGCATTGCCGGACCATGATGCAGCCCATGGCGACAAGCGAAGCCGTGCCGATGCCAAATTCCTCCGCACCCAGCATGGCGGCGATGACGACATCGCGCCCGGTTTTTAAGCCGCCATCCGTCCGCAGCACCACCTGGTGACGCAGCCGGTTGAGCATGAGCACCTGATGCGCCTCTGAAAGCCCCATTTCCCAAGGCATACCAGCATATTTCACCGAGCTTTGCGGGGAAGCGCCCGTGCCGCCGACATGACCGGAGATTAGAATCGCATCGGCCTTTGCCTTCGCCACACCGGCGGCGATGGTGCCAATGCCTGAACGCGCCACCAGCTTCACGCATACCGTGGCGCGCGGGTTGATCTGTTTGAGGTCGTAGATGAGCTGCGCCAGATCCTCGATGGAATAAATATCGTGATGCGGCGGCGGGGAGATGAGTGTGACCCCCGGCGTGGAATGGCGCAGCCTGGCGATGAGCTCCGTCACCTTGAAGCCGGGCAATTGCCCGCCCTCACCCGGCTTGGCACCTTGGGCCACCTTGATCTCAATCTCCTTGCAGTCATTCAGATATTCCGCCGTGACGCCGAAACGGCCAGAGGCGATCTGCTTGATGGCAGAGGATGCATTGTCGCCATTCGGGCGCGGCTCAGCGCGGGCGGGGTCTTCGCCACCCTCGCCGGAATCAGAGCGCGCACCAATGCGGTTCATAGCGATGGAGAGCGTCTCATGCGCTTCCGGGCTGAGCGCGCCCAGCGAGATGCCGGGGGCCAGCAGGCGCTTGCGGATGGAGGTGATGCTCTCCACCTCGTCCGGTGAGATCGGGCTTAAGCCCTCCATGCGGAAATCCAGCAGGTCGCGCAGCGCCACCGGCTTTTGCTTGCGCACCATCTCCGAATATTTCTTGAACATCCGGTAGGAGCCGCTGCCAACAGCGGTTTGCAGCAGATGGATGGCGTTATTATCGAAGGCGTGGGCTTCGCCGGTGCGGCGCTGGCGGTACAACCCGCCGGCATCAAGCGGCACGGCAGCGCCACCCCAGGCTTTTTCGTGCAGCTCCAGCACCTTATGCGCGATACCGGGCAAGCCAATCCCTGAAATGCGCGAGGCCATGCCAGGGAAGAACTCGCCCACCAGCGCACGGGAAAGCCCGATAGCCTCAAAATTATAGCCGCCGCGATAAGAGGAGATGACGGAGATGCCCATCTTGGACATCACCTTCAGCAGCCCCTTATCCACTGCCTTTTTATACCGGGCGACGCATTCTTTGAGCGAAACATTGCCGAACAGGCCGCGCGCATGGCGGTCCGCAATGCATTCCTGCGCCAGATAAGCGTTAACCGTGGTCGCACCCACGCCGACCAGCACCGCGAAATAATGCACGTCCAGACATTCGGAGGAACGCACGTTAAGCGAAGTGAACGTCCGCAGGGATTGCCGGACAAGATGCGTATGCACGGCACCGGTGGCAAGGATCATCGGGATGGGCGCCCGCTCCGGGCTCGTCGCTTCGTCAGTGAGAACCACATGCGTGCAGCCCGCGCGCACACCTTCTTCTGCCTCACGGCGGATGCGCTCTATGGCGCGGCGAAGCCCGCCCTCCCCGTTCGCGATTTTGAAGGTAGCATCCACCACGCAGGCGGAGGCCCCCATGGTGCGGCGCATCGCCTCGAACTCGGCGCTGGAAAGCACGGGCGATTCGAGTTGCAAAAGGTCGCACTGGTCCTCAGTTTCGTCGAGTACGTTGCCGAGATTACCCAAGCGCGTTTTCAGCGTCATCACCCGGGTTTCGCGCAAGCTATCGATGGCCGGGTTCGTTACCTGACTGAAGCTCTGCCGGAAATAATGGTGCAGGCCACGGTAACGGTCTGACAACACCGCAACAGGTGTGTCATCGCCCATGGAGCCGGTCGCCTCCTGCGCGGTTTCCACCATCGGGTGCAGGATCAGCTCCATATCCTCAAGCGAAAATCCAACCGCGAGCTGGCGGCGGCGCAATGCCTCGGCATCCAGGCGCACGGGTTCAGGCGCGTCGGTTTTCACGATGTGGTCGATGACGGTGATGCGCTTGGTCCAAGCGGCGAAATCCTGCCGCGCGGCCAGCATGTCCTTCAATTCAACATCGTGGTAGAATTTTGATTCATTAAGGTCCACGGCGATGGTCTGGCCGGGGCCGACAGCACCTTTCTCGATAATGTCTTCCTCATCCAGCTTCACCATGCCGGTTTCAGAACCCACGATGAGCATGTTCTGCCGGGTGATGGAGTAGCGTAGGGGGCGCAGGCCGTTACGGTCCAGCCCTGCGATGACAAACCGGCCATCGGAGGCGCAGACGGCGGCCGGGCCGTCCCACGGCTCCATCACTGCGTTGCAGTACAGAAACAAATCCTTATGCGCCTGCGGCATTGCCGCGTCGCTGGAGATGGATGGCGGGATCATCAGCGTTTTCGCCATCGGCGCATCGCGCCCGGCGCGCACCAGCAGCTCGAACACATTGTCCAGTGCTGCTGTGTCTGACCCTGAAGCCTGCACCACCGGTTTTACGTAATCCAGAAACTCATCCAGCCCCTCGGCGCCCAGCCGCGTTTCATGGCTTTGCATCCAATTGATGTTGCCAGCAACGGTATTGATCTCGCCGTTATGGGCCAGCATACGGAAGGGCTGCGCCAGCTTCCAGGTAGGGAAGGTATTGGTGGAATAACGCTGGTGATAAATGGCAAAACGCGAGACAAAACGCGCATCCAGGAGGTCAGGATAAAAATCCGTCAGGCTCTCGGCCAGGAACATGCCCTTGTAAACAATGGAACGGCAGGAAAGCGAGCAGAGGTAAAGCTCGGGCACCTGCGCCTCAATGGCCGCCTTCTCGATCTTGCGGCGAATGATATAAAGCTCGCGCTCGAATTCATCCTCGGAGAGGCCGCGCGCGTTCCAGAGCATAATCTGCTCGATCTCGGGCCGGGTGGCATTGGCCTTCTCACCGATGCAAGCAACGTTGATCGGCACCTGACGCCAGCCATAAATGCGGTAACCGAAATTCAGGATCTCGGTTTCCACAATCTGGCGGCAACGCTCCTGCGCGCCAAGGTCGGTTTTGGGCAGGAATACCATGCCCACCGCGATGGCGCCCTCGTGCAGCCTGTCGCCGCCACGTTTGATTTCAGCAGCGAAAAAATCCTGCGGAATTTCGATATGGATGCCCGCACCGTCGCCGGTTTTGCCGTCGGCATCCACAGCACCGCGGTGCCAGACGGCCTTCAGCGCATCAATGCCAGCCTGCACGATGTCCCGGCGCTTTTTGCCATCCAACGCCGCCACAAGGCCGACGCCGCAGGCATCATGCTCCTGGCCGGGCAGATAGGTTTCGCGCAGGATTTGCTTATTGGCATCCCAGGAGGCGAGAAAGTCAGACGCGGTTTCTTGGGTCATGGCGGTTACTCTGCGGCCTGCGCCCGGTGGGCGGCTTGAAAAGAATGATGGATGGCGGCGGCGGCATCGCGCCCGTCGCGGATGGCCCAGACAACGAGAGAAGCACCGCGCACGATATCTCCGGCGGCATAAACGCCGGGCAAGGAGGTCTCAAAACTGCGGGGATTCACCTTCAGCGTGCCCCAGCCGGTGAGCTTCAACGCGGGTTCGTTGAACGCGGCGGGCAGCTCCTCGGGGTCAAAACCCAGTGCCTTGATGACAATATCCGCCTTGACCGTGAAGGAGGAGTTTTCGATCGTCTCAACAGACTGCCTGCCCGACGCATCCGGCAGACCAAGATGCATCCGCATGGCGCGCACGCCTGTTACCTTATCATCGCCCAGAAATGCCTCCGGCGCGGAAAGCCAGGTGAAGATGACACCTTCCTCCTCTGCGTTTTTCACCTCACGCAAAGAGCCGGGCATGTTCTGTTTGTCCCGACGGTACAGGCAGGTGACGGATTTCGCATTCTGGCGGATGGCGGTGCGCACGCAATCCATCGCCGTATCGCCGCCGCCCACCACCACCACATCCTTGCCGGCAGCATTCAGCAGGCCGGAATTATAGTCCGGCACCGCATCGCCCAGGCTCTTGCGATTGGAGGTGATGAGGTAATCCAGCGCCTTGACGATACCGGGCAAGCCGGAGCCGGGCCCGCCGATCTCGCGGGCCTTATAAACACCGGTGGCGATCAGCAATGCGTCGTGCTTCGCGCGTAATTCAGCGAATGGCACCGCGCCGCCGATATCAGCGTTCAGCACGAATTTAACCCCGCCATCCTCCAGCCATTTCCATCGGCGGAGCACGATGTCTTTCTCCAGCTTGAAGCCAGGAATGCCGTAGATCAGCAGCCCGCCCACACGGTCGTGCCGGTCGTAAACAGTTACCTGATACCCTTGAGCGCGCAGCCGCTCCGCCGCCGCGAGGCCCGCCGGGCCGGAGCCGATAATGCCCACGGTTTCAGGGCGCTCTGATAAGGGCGCGATGGGCTTCACCCAGTTATTCTCGAAAGCAGTATCGGTGATGTAGCGTTCAACCGCGCCAATGGTGACTGAATCAAAGCCTTTTTCGATAACGCAATTGCCTTCGCACAGCCTGTCCTGCGGGCAGATGCGGCCGCAAATCTCAGGAAATGTGTTGGTTGCAGAGGAAAGCTCATATGCTTCCTCAAGCCGCCCCTCGGCTGTGAGCTTCAACCAGTCCGGGATGTTGTTGGAAAGCGGGCAGTGCACCTGGCAGAACGGAATGCCGCATTGCGAGCAGCGGCTGGCCTGAGCTGCCGCAGCCTCAGGCTTGAAATCATCATAAATTTCCTGAAAATCCTCGCGACGACTTTCCGCCGGACGCTTCTGGGGCGTCTGCTGGGGCAGGTTGATGAATTTCAGCATCCGTTCAGCCATTTATCTCGCTCGCAAACAAGGGGGGAAGCGCTGCAAGCAGCGCCCCATGGGTCTGCCCCGCTCTTAGCGAAATTTCTGGCGGGATGCCAAGGGTTTTTTCGTATTCGTTATCGTCTACTGACCTATTTTATTGAAAAATCAAGCTGGACATCGATTTGATAGGCAGTTGCCCCCTAAAATTAGGCACCAAAACGATACTATTCGTGGTAGATATCGCCGTGACGGCGCCCGCCGATACGGTAACGCGCCAAATAATTCGGTAAGACGAGGTCCATTGGCGTGGTGGCAATGCCAAGATCCTGCAAGCCGGGCATACCGGGCGTAACCACATTATCTGTACCCAACAGTATAATCTGATCCGACGTAAGGCCAGAACCCGGGATCATCGCCGCCAATTTAGCCAGCCCCACGGGCATATCCCACAGGCAGGATTTGCGCTCGATAATCGCCAGCATGTGCTTGAGAAGGGCTTTGAAGGATTTTTGCTCCGAGCCACCAAGCTCGAACAATTTAGCTTCCCCTAACGGCCCTGCGGCCGCCAGCACGGCATCTGCCACATTAGCCACATAAACCGGCTGAAATTTGGTTTCGCCATGCACAACCGGCAGGATTGGGGAGACGATTGCCATTTTAGCGAAGCGATTAAAGAAATCATCTTCCGGGCCAAAAATTATGGACGGGCGAAGGATGGCGGCTTGCGGGTGGGCGTTTCTTACGGCTTCCTCACCTTCCCCTTTGCTGCGGGCATAAGCCGAAGGGCTGGCGGGGTTGGCGCCGATGGCCGAAACATGCACGAGTTTGGCGCCGGCTGCATAAGCAAGCCGCGCCACCCGGCCAGCACCTTCCGCATGAATGCGCTGAAAATCTTCCTTGCGTGATTCCGTGAGGATGCCAGCGAGGTTGATAACCACATCGGCGCCCTCAATGGCACGGGCCACAAAAGCTTCGTCGGATACCGGCGCATAGAGTGCGACGATTTGCCCGGCAGCACCCATTGGCCGAAGAATTTTCGCGGCTTCGGTGTCGCGCACCGCGGCACGAACAATATAGCCGCGCGCGGCGAGCCGCTGCACAATATGGCGCCCCAAAAATCCGGACGCGCCAAAAACCGTGGCGATTTTGCGTTCAGACAGCATACAAGCACCTTCCCTGTTTCGCCCCGCTTGTAGGCCGCGCGAAAAACCCGCTCAAGCCATGTTGACGCCGGATTGAGGGAGAGTTAAACGCCGCTCCCACGATGCTTCGGCACGTATGGTGCACCGGGCAACCGGCACGCCTTAAAAAATGGTAGGCCCAGGTGGCGGAATTGGTAGACGCACTAGCTTCAGGTGCTAGCGCTCGCAAGGGCGTGGAGGTTCGAGTCCTCTCCTGGGCACCATTTTTTATTATTCCTCAAAATCCGGTGATAAAATGAACGGCATCACGCTTCATAAGCATGACCTGCCCGCGGGGCTCGATTTTGGCCCGGTGGTGGCGGTGGATACCGAGACGATGGGGCTGAACCCCCACCGGGATAGGCTTTGCCTGGTGCAGCTTTCCTCCGGGAATGGCACCGCGCATCTGGTGCAGATTATCCCCGAATCGCCTGGCGGCCGGGCTGGGAATTGCCCCAATCTCAAGGCATTGCTCACAAACCCTGGTGTGACAAAGCTGTTCCATTATGGCCGCTTCGATATCGCGGCGCTGTATAATGCCTTTGGTGTGTTAACGGCGCCTGTCATTTGCACCAAAATCGCTTCCAAGCTGGTGCGGACCTATACCGACCGGCATGGGTTGAAGGATTTATGCCGGGATCTAGTAGGGGTTGATATTTCTAAGCAACAACAGACCAGCGATTGGGGCGCTACGGAGCTAAGCCCGGAGCAGCTTACCTACGCGGCATCAGATGTGCTGCATTTGCATAAAATCTGGGAGCGGCTGAGCAGCTTGCTGGTGCGTGAGAACCGGCTGGAAATTGCTGAGGCCGCTTTTAAGTTTCTACCCATCCGGGCAAAGCTCGACCTGCTTGGTTACGCGGAGCCGGATATCTTCGCACATTAAGCCAAGGTTACACAGGGTTGCGTATATCGTGTTGACCGACGCGGCTGGGCTGGTCATACCGTATAATATGATTCGCGCCGCCACACAGCGTAGCAAAGCTGACTGCCCTGCTCCCGCCTTAATTCGCGTGCATGAAGCTGTCATGTCTACCGATCCGTCACTCCCGGTTATGCCGGGCATGGGGTGTGTATGAATCACATCCATAACGTACCCCGGCATTCGGTCCTGGATGAAATTCGCCGCCAGCGGCAGGAAGCCCAGACAAACATCGCCAGGCGCAGCCTGCGCGTTACACTGCTTAAGCGCGCATTGCCCGCGGCGGCTTTATTGCTGCTGGCAGCACTGGCGCTCGCACCTTCCTGGCAATCCGGCCCTGATGCGAACCGGGTGACGTATCACGTTTCGCAATCCACCGGCACCGCCGCCTCGCGTATGCAAGGTGCCACTTATCATGGGCGTGACCAGCAGGGGCAGCCCTATACCGTAACAGCCGCAAGTGCCGTGCAAAAAGGGCAGAATAATGTGGCTTTAACCGCGCCTGAAGGCGATATCACGCTTAAATCCGGCGCCTGGCTGATGCTAAAATCCGCCACGGGCAATTACGATCAGCAGCACGACACACTTAACCTGGACGGCGGTGTTACGCTCTACCGCAACGACGGTACGATTGTGACGACGAAAGACAGCGCCATTGATCTGCGCCAGGGTGGGGCATCCAGCACCAACCCGGTGCAAGTTTCTGGGCCGTTTGGCACGCTTAACGCCCAGAACGGGTTCAGCCTCACCGGGAAGGGCAATGAGATAACTTTCCACGGCCCAGCAACGTTGACACTTTCCCAGGCACAATGAGGCGAATTTATCTTCTGCCGGTTATGGCCTTTGCGGCCTATCCGGCTTTTGCGCAGGATTTGAACCTGGGCGGCGCGCCGAATGCAGCCCCGGTGCCAATCCAGATAACGGCATCGCAGGGTATCACCTGGTCGCAGGATGCCCAGACCGTGACGGCAAGCGGCAATGCCAAGGCCGTGCGGGGCGATGTTACCGTAACCGCCGACGAGCTGGTGGCGCATTATATAAAAAAACTCGGCGCAGCCAGCCAACCCGCAGCCGCAAGCACAAACGCCGCCGGCCCGCTTGACCAAGGCAGTTCCCAGCTAACCGAGCTGGACGCGATTGGCCATGTGCATGTTTACACCACCACTGATAATGCCTGGGGCGACCGTGCGGTTTATTCGGTTGGGCAGCAGGTGTTGGTTTTAACAGGACAAAACCTGAAACTCACTACGCCGCAAGATATAGTGACCGCCAGGGATTCAATTGAATATTACGCGAGTGCCCACAAGGCCATCGCGCGGGGTAATGCGCTGATTGTGGCGAGTGACGGGCGGTCTATCGCGGCCGATATCATCACTGGATATTTTGACAGCCAGGTAAGCGGCGGCAAACCACAACAGGCGGTACAGAATGCCGATGCCCTGAGCCAGAGCGGGAATATCAAGCGGGTGGAAGCCATTGGCCATGTGGTTATAAAAACCCAAACCGACACCGCCACCGGCGATTCTGGCGTTTATCTGCCGCCTACTGGCGAGGCGCGGCTTGGCGGAAATGTGCACATCATTCATGGCCAGAACGAGCTTGCGGGCTCTGACGCGCTGGTGAACATGAAAACCGGCATCGCAACGCTGCTTGCCGGGCCGGGCGGCCAGGTTTCCGGCGTGATTCTGCCGGGATCGGGGAAGTGAAATGAGCAGCTCGACCATAAGCAGCGAGCAGATCAGCCGCGCATCTGTTCCGGGCGTTGACACCGGGCTGGTGGCCACCGGGCTCGGCAAACGATTCAAAAAACGCCCTGTGGTGCGTAATGTTTCATTGTCCGTAAGGCGTGGGGAGGCCGTGGGTCTGCTGGGGCCAAACGGTGCAGGTAAAACCACCACTTTTTACATGATCGTCGGGTTGATTGGGCCGGATTCCGGTACCATCGCGTTGGACGGCATGGAAATCTCCAGCCTGCCCATGTATCGCCGCGCCCGGCTTGGCATTGGCTATCTGCCGCAGGAGGCCAGCGTGTTCCGTGGGCTGAACGTTGAGCAGAACATTATGGCCGCATTGGACATGGTGGAACCAGATTCCAGCAGGCGCGAGGAGATGCTGGCCGAGTTGCTGGCGGAATTTAGCATCTCGCATTTGCGCCGCACCCCTGCCCTTGCCCTTTCTGGCGGGGAGCGCAGGCGCGTGGAAATTGCCCGCGCGCTGGCAACAGGCCCGAACTACATTCTGCTGGATGAGCCGCTGGCGGGCATTGACCCTATCGCCGTAGGCGAAATTCGCGACCTTGTGGCGCATTTGAAGCATCGCGGCCTCGGCGTGCTGATTACCGACCATAATGTGCGCGAGACGCTGGAGATTATCGACCGGGCCTATATTATGTATGATGGCCAGGTGCTGATGGAAGGCAACCCGGAAGAAGTGGTGGCGCATGAGGATGTGCGCCGGGTTTATCTGGGCGAGAAGTTCAGCCTCTAGGCTCGTTTCGCCGAGCAAGCATTTTTCGCGCCAAAAGCCATTGGAAAAAATTTAAAACCGCGTTAGCTTCTTGGCATGGCTTTTGCTCCGTCCTTTGCGCCACGCTTGGATCTCCGCCAGTCCCAATCCCTGGTAATGACCCCTCAATTGCGCCAGGCGATTCAGTTACTACAATTTTCGAATTTAGAAGCCAGCGCATTCATTGAAGATGAATTGCTTAAAAATCCGCTGCTTGAATGCGATACCGGGGGTGAAACCGTAACCGCGATCGAAACCCGGGCTGAACCATTGACCATTATGCCCGACGACCCCGCTAGCATTGCCGCAGCGGGGATGATGCCAGATTCCACCATTACCTCGCTCGATCTCGATACCAGCAATGTGTACGACGCAGGGACCAATGCCGATGGTTATGGCTCGGCAGGGCTTTCTGGCGAGGGAGACGATTGGAACCCGCTGGAGGCATTGGGGGCTGAACGGCCTTGCTTGCGTGAGCATCTGGAGCAGCAGGCCCGGCTCGCGTTTACAAGCCGCGAGGATTTGATCATTGCCAGTGCAATGATCGTAGCACTCGACCCGGCAGGGCGATTAGGCGACACGCCAGAAATGCTGGCTGCCACATTGGGCGTGGACCTACCGCGTTTTGAGGCTGCCCGCGCCATTATGATGCGGTTTGACCCCGTTGGCGTGTTTGCCACCAGCCTGGCGGAGTGCCTGGCCGTGCAATTGGCTGAGCAAAACCGGCTGGACCCGGCGATGCAGGCGCTGCTGGATAATTTAGAGCTGTTGGCCCGGCGCGAGATGCGGGCTTTGCTTGATATTTGCGGCGTGGATTCAGCGGATCTGACCGATATGATCGCCGAGCTGAAGCGGCTGGACCCCAAGCCAGGGGCAAAATTTGATTCCGAGCCCTTACGCCCGCTAATCCCGGATGTGCTGATGCGCCCTGCCCCGGCAACCGAAGATGGCGGCGCGGATTGGCTGCTCGAAATTAACCCCGAAACCATGCCGCGTTTGCTGATCCGGCGCGGGTTTCATGCCAAGCTGATTGCTTCGGCCAACAAGGAAACCAAAAGCTTCCTTTCCGAACAACTACAGGGTGCTAACTGGCTGGTGAAGGCGCTCGAATCTCGCGCGCAGACAATTTTGCGCGTTTCAGCCGAAATTATACGCCGGCAGGACGGGTTTTTCCGCCACGGCATCTCGCATCTGCGGCCATTAACCTTGCGGGACATCGCCGCCGAGGTGGAGTTGCATGAGAGCACCGTGAGCCGGGTCACCTCCAACAAATCAATCGCCACACCGCGCGGTATTTTCGAGCTAAAATTCTTCTTCACCACGGCACTTGCAGGGGCGAACGGCGAGACGCACTCGGCTGAAACTGTCCGCCACCGCGTCGGGCAGATCATCGGTGCTGAAAATTCAAAAAATATTTTGTCGGATGACGCCGTGGCAGCCATATTACAAAAAGAAGGCATAGACATAGCACGGCGGACCGTGGCCAAATACAGAGAAGCGCTGCGCATCCCCGGCTCGGCGCAGCGCAGGCGGGAGAAAATGCCCGCTTAGCAAAGCTGAAGCAAAAACGGCTTTGCGATTGGAAGATAACGAGCCGGATTGTTCGGGAGAAGACCATGCAACTAACGGTCTCAGGTAAACAAGTCGATCTGTCCGACGCCCTGCGCGTTCATGTGGACAAGCAACTCGGCACCATCACGGCGAAATATTTCGATCACGCCCTTGAAGCACAGGTTACATTCAGCCGTGCGCGCAGTTTTTTCACCTGTGACATTAACCTGCACGCAGGCCGCGGCATTACCGTACGCGGCGAAGGCGAGGCGGCGGATGCCCGGGCGGCGTTTGAGGATGCGGCAGAACATATCGCCAAGCGGCTTCGCCGTTACCGCAGGCGCGTTTCCGCGCACCAACGAGACCTGAACAAGATAAAGCCCGAAATGGCCCGCGCCTTTGTGTTGGCGCCGGAGGATGAGGCGGAAGACGAACACGCGGCCGCGAATGGCCACGTGGATGGTATGAAGGCATTCTCGGAGGAGCTGCACGCCACCATCGTCGCGGAGGACACCACTGCGATCGAAACACTAAGCGTGCGCGATGCGGTTATGAAAATGGATCTGGCCTTCCAGCCATTGATGATGTTCCGCAATTCCAAAACCGGGGGGCTGAACGTTATCTATCGCCGACCTGACGGGCATGTCGGCTGGATTGACCCCAAAGCCTGATTGATAGGAGGCGGCTGGGCGCAAAAACCCAGCCGCATCCGCACTTATGCGTAAGGGGGCTGGGTGTGCCCCTTGGGTGAAACCGTAAAGATTTCAGCGCCGGTCTCGGTCACCGCGATCATGTGTTCAAACTGCGCGGAAAGGGAGCGGTCGCGGGTTACGGCTGTCCACCCATCATCCAGAACTTTCACGTCCGGCTTGCCCGCGTTCACCATCGGCTCGATGGTAAAAAACATGCCGGGCTTCAGCACCGCCCCTTCGCCTCGCCTACCAAAATGCAGCACGTTGGGGGGCTCATGAAAACGCTGGCCGATGCCATGGCCACAAAAATCCCGCACAACAGTGAAGCGTTGCGCCTCGACATATTGCTGGATGGCAAAGCCGATATCGCCAAAGGTTGCCCCCGGCTTTACCGCCGCGATGCCACGCATAAGCGCCTCGTAAGTTACCTCTATTAGCCGCCGGGCGCGGGTGTTGGCATTACCCGCCACATACATGCGGCTGGAATCACCAAACCAGCCATCCAGCGTCACCGTCACGTCGATGTTGAGAATATCGCCGTCCAGCAGTTTTTTATCTCCCGGAATGCCATGGCAGACGACATGGTTGATGGAGGTGCAGATGGATTTCGGGAAGCCACGATAATTCAGCGGCGAAGGCACGGCACCATGTGCAACAATGAAGTCATGGCAAAGTTCGTTCAGCCTTTCGGTGGTAACGCCTGGTTTTACGTGTTCCGCGATCATATCCAGCGTTTCAGCCGCCAGGCGCCCTGCCGCGCGCATCGGCGCGAAGTCTTCCGGCTTGTAAATCACGATCCGGCGAGATTCGGCACCGCCATCCATTTTTAATCATCCCTAGTTTCGTCAGGTCCGCAATCCTAGCACAATCAAAAGCCGGGCCGCAAAACAGCCTAAACAACAAGCGGCGCGGTCATCGCTTTGGGGTCCACCCACTCGTCAAACTGCGCTTGCGTCAGCGCGCCGCTTGCAAGGGCGGCTTCGCGCAGGCTTAAGCCCTCACGATGCGCCTTCAGGGCTATTTCCGCCGATTTAGAGTAGCCGATATGCGGATTAAGTGCGGTTACAAGCATGAGGTTGCGGGCAAGGTTTTCCTCAATTCTGCCCAGTGCCGGTTCAATGCCCTCAGCGCAATGGATGCGGAAACTATCCAGCCCTTCGGCGAGAATATGGGCTGAATCAAGGTAGTTGCTGAGCATCACCGGCTTGAACACGTTAAGCTGGAAATTACCCTGGGAGCCGCCAAAGGCCACCGCATGGTCGTTGCCGAACACCTGCACGGCCACCATGGTCAGCGCCTCGCATTGGGTGGGGTTGATCTTGCCGGGCATGATGGAGGAACCGGGTTCATTCTCTGGTATCAGCAACTCTCCAATGCCGGTGCGCGGGCCGGAGGCATACCAGCGCACATCATTAGCGATTTTCATGGCTGCCCCGGCCAGCACGCGCAACGCGCCGGAAGCCGCCACCAGCGAGTCATGTGCCGAAAGCGCGGCAAATTTGTTGGGTGCTGAAATGAACGGATACCCGGTTTCCTCAGCCACGAAAGCAGCGGTGGTGGCGCCAAAATTCGGGTGCGCGTTCAGCCCCGTGCCGACAGCAGTGCCGCCGATGGCCAGCTCATAAAGCCCGCCCAACGAAGAGGCGACGAGGGCGGCAGCTTGTTCAAGCTGAGCGTGCCAGCCAGAGATTACCTGCCCCAGCGTAATCGGCGTTGCGTCCTGCAAATGGGTGCGCCCTGTCATCACCACATCGCCATAAGCAAGGCTTTTGGCCTTGAACACATCCGCGAGGCGCTTGGCGGCCGGCAGCAGTTTTTCGGCGGTTATCTGCACCGCTGCAATATGCATCACCGCCGGGAAGGTATCATTGGAAGATTGGCTGTGATTCACATCATCGTTCGGGTTGACCGGTTTTTTGCTGCCCACAACCCCGCCCGCCATCTGGATGGCGCGGTTGGAAATAACCTCGTTGGCGTTCATGTTGCTCTGGGTGCCAGAACCGGTTTGAAACACCACCAGCGGAAACTCGGCATCCCATTTGCCGTCAATCACCTCCTGCGCGGCCCGGACGATAAGTTGCGCGGTTTCTCCCGGAAGCTGGCCCAAAGCATCATTGGCCAAGGCACAGGCCTTTTTCAGAATACCAAACGCCCGCACAACATCCCGGCCCCAGACATAACGCGCCCGACCGATGCGGAAATTCTCCAGGCTGCGTTCCGTTTGCGCACCCCAGAGTCGCTCAGCCGGAACCTCCACGTCACCCAGCGCGTCATGTTCGATCCGTTTTTCAGACATCACCAATTCCCGTGCAAAAACCCTAGTGCCGGTAGAGGTTTCCACCGCCGGGGTAGATCCGTCCGGCGGATCGGCCTTATTATATAACGTGGGGCTGGCTGCTCGGTTCTTTCAAGGAAATTTGCGTAAGCGCGTACCTGAGTTTCGCGCCACGCCTGATCGCTCAAAGCCAATGCACGGCTGGGAAACACTTCCGCGATGCGGATGACCCGGCCGATAACGGCCACCACCGCCCAAAGGGAATCTTCTCCACCCCGGCGGCGTTCAGGAGCCACAAAATCCAAATCCTGCCTCCAATTCCGGTTTCTTATCGGTTTGATCCTGCCCGAAAACCAACAGCTTGCGCCAGCAATAAAACCAGGACGCGCGGGGCGCGCAGCAAATAACGCGGCCCAAGGCGGCGCGGCTCCTGGCCCACGCGGTACAGCCATTCCAATCCGGCGCGCTGCATCCAGGCGGGTGCGCGGCGGCGGGTTCCAGCCGCGAATTCCAATGCCGCGCCAATGCAAAGCCCAAGCCCCAACGCTTTGCCTTGCTGCGAAACCTCGCAAGCCAAAAGCTCCTGCACCGGCGAGCCAATTGCGAAAAACACGAAACGGGCGTTTGCGCTTGCGGCAAAATGCGCCGCCTCAGCAAAGGCGACGGGGTTGTTAAGCAGCCCCATCGGAGGGTTGTGGCGGATAAAGTCGATACGCGGAAAGCGACCCCTTAACGCGGCGAAAGCCGTGCCCTCCATGCCCACCAATGCGACGCACTCCCCGGCCAGACTCGGCAGCAACATGGCGGTTAAATCGGCCCCGGTGACCACGGGCGGCGCGTTTTGCCCCAAAAGCCTCGCAAAATGCGCCAAAAACCGTGAGTCAAACAGCCGCAGCAGCGCCGCCTCATAAACCAGCCTTAGCGCCGGGTCGCGGTGCAGCCGGTCAAGGTGGTCCGCATTGGGGGTAACAACATAGGCAAAGGGAAGGCTCGCTGGGCGGGCAAGGAGTGTTTCGCATATTTGCGCCGAGGACAGTTCGCAAAAGGAAAGATCAAGAAAGTTCACGGGGCCCAGCTCACCCCAAGGGTCAGCACATGTTCGTTGGCGGCACCTAGCAGGTTGGATTGCCGGTCGTTAAACGCATAGCGGCCGTTTAGCGCCAATGCAGGACTCATCTGCCATTTTACCTCCGCGCTGGTGCTGAATAATGTCTCACGCAATGGGGTGCGCAAATAGGCGGCGTTAGAAGCATCCGCCATGGCCTTCAGGGTAACATTCTGTAAACCGCTGCGGATGAAGGTGAGTTTTGCTTCCGTAAAGGTGTAGGGCACGGCACTCAGCCGGTCGGGGTCGTCGATCTCACGGGCCAGGTTGAGGCGCAATTCATCCAACTGGTCTGGCAACCAATCCAGCCGCGCCTCCAACACAGGCGCTACAAGCCCTCGCCCCACACGTGGCGCGCGCCAGGCGCTGCCTGCCAGGGCGGAGATTGTCCATAAGCCGTCAGCCTTGTCCTGCAACCCCGCCAGAGCGGCGTAGTTGTTTGCCTCCTGAATAATGTCTGTGCCAGCACTTCGGCCGCCCCGCAGCTCGGCCACATAAGATAACGCCGCGCCATTATCGTAATGCAGCCGCAGGCTTGCGCGCATATCCTGCCGGTTCTGTGCCGCAAGATGCGGGAAATTATAAAAACTGGCTGAAAAAAGCGGCGAGATGGTGAGGCAGCCAGCGGTAATATCATCGCGCGCGCGGATGTCCTTCAAGGTGAAGGCCGCGGGCCTGGCGATGGCGAAGGAGCTTAGCGCAAAGCCGGTTTCCGCCGATTTAACAAAAGCGCCTGATAGCGTGAGCGTTTCCCGCGGGAATTGTACACGCTCCCCCGCCGCCAGGGCGGCGGTGGTTACATTCTGCGCGCTGTTTTGCAGGTAGGCGGTTTCATCGGCCTCGGCATAGGCAGCGAACCCCGCCACGGGGTCGGCCAGCAACAGGCTGGGCGTTAAGCCAAAAACAGAAGAACCGGCACTGCCGTTTGGGGCTGAATCATACCCGCTGCGCGCGGCAATGCCGGGGGCAAGGCTAAGCCCGCCTAATTGCCAACCCGTGGCGCCCGGCGCTGCTTCACGCCGTTCCGCCAGCCAGGATGGTGCCGCTGTGTAGCCCGGAGCAGCGCTGGGCAGCAGCTCCTCTAACATCTGTGCTCGCGCGGAAACCGGCACGGCCAAGGGCAACAGAAGAAGGGCTTTGCGGAAAAACACGCCGCACGGATAACACTTTTAATGGAATTGTGTTAATCATTAAGCAATCTTAGGTTTATTTTATGCGTAATCGGCGTGTGGATATCGACATGGCCAAGGGCCTCGCCATTCTGCTCGTCGTTTTCGGGCATTTGGTGGCGCGGCAAGACCCGCAGGGCGTGTATTGGTACGAACCGCTGCGCCGCGCGGTTTATGCCTTCCATATGCCGTTTTTTCTTTATCTCAGCGGGCTGGTTGCAAGTTTCAGCTTTCTGGCTGCCGGAAGGCGGGGGTTTTGGCAATCCGCCACGGCGCGGGCACGGCGTTTGCTGGTTCCGTTTTTCGGGTTGGGGCTGCTGGTGCTGGCAGGCAAGCTTGTGGCCTCGCGATTTTTATTTGTGGATCATGTGCCAGCATCCATCCTGACAGGATTGGACGGGCTGTTCTGGCACACGGCCAACAGCCCGGCGCTTTCGGTATGGTATCTGTTCGTGCTGTTCACGCTTTCGCTCGCAACATTATGGGTGATGGGCGGGCAGCGAAATCGGCTGCCATGGTTGTTAGCCGCTTCACTGCTGCTGTGCTGGTTGCCCGTGCCGCCATATGTTTATGCTGATAGAATTTTTACCTACGCACCGTTTTTTCTGATGGGCACGCTGGCGGGATTTGCTGAACCGCGCTGGAATATTTTGATGGATAGGTTTTGGCCGTTGGCAATTGCGGCGTTGCTAGCGGGGTTAATCGGCGTGGCACTCTGGGGCCAGGGGGTCGAGCAAAAAGCGGTGATGCTGCCGCTTGGCGCGCTTTCCATGCCTGCGTTGCACGGGGCAATGCGGCGCATACAGCCAGGCCGGGCGGAGGAGGTGTTGCTGTTTTTCGGGCGACACAGCTTCCTGATTTATCTCGGCAACACCATCTGCATCGGTCTCGCCAAAGGCGTGATGCTGCGATTCACCAATTGGGATGGCGCGCATTTTCTGCTCTTTGCGCCGGTGTTGATGGCGGCCGGGCTGCTTGGCCCGGTTGCGCTTAAACGCTACGGATTTTCAAAACTACCGGCACTGAACCGACTAACGGATTAGCTTTCTTTCGAGAAATATCCGCCATAGCGCGGGGCGTAGAATTCAGCGTCAGCATGGCCTGAGCGACCATGCGCCTTGGCATCCACCCGCGTCAGCACCGCTCCGGCAAGGCTCGCCCCTGCCTCATGCAGCAAGGTGATGGCCCCGTGCACCACGCGGCGCGGCGTATGCCCCCAGCGTACGCACAACACTGCAGCATCGGCCAGGCGCGCCAAAACCCGGCCTTCCGCCAGAGCAAAGGCTGGTGGCGCATCCAGCAACACGATGTCGTATTTGTCGCGGAGCGCAGCCAG
>JAGWIL010000171.1 GCA_028866335.1 Rhodospirillales bacterium | reverse complement strand
ATCGTGAGATATTCGCGCTTCCAGAGCCGGTGGATGCCCAGCGACATCAGATCATTCATGATGTCGTATTTGCCCGCCACGGAATCGAACACTTCCCGCACCAGGGTGCTCTTTTCGCTCCGGGGAACGGAACGGAAACCGAAATCGGCGGTATCGCCTTCATTGCTCTGGGTCATGGCCGTCTTTATAGCCTTGTTTCGCCATGCCGGAACTCCCTGAAGTAGAAACTGTGATGCGCGGGCTGGATGGGCACCTGACCAGCCGCCGGATAACCCGTGCCACGCTGCGCCGTGCCGATATTCGCTGGCCGGTGCCGCCTGAGCTGCCGCGCGTGCTGACCGGGGCGCAGGTGCTGAGTTTCCGCCGTCGTGGCAAGTTCATGCTGATGCGGCTGGATAATGGCTGGTCCATGCTTACCCATCTCGGCATGTCTGGCCGGATGCTGCTGGACAAGCCGGAGGCGGTGCATGAGCACCTCACCATCGAAACCGAGGATGGCGGTCGCGTGGGGTTTGTGGACCCGCGCCGGTTCGGGGCGCTGGACCTGGTGCGCAGCGTGGAGGAGGACAGCCACAAGCTGCTGGCCGGCATGGGGCCGGAGCCTTTGGGCAATGAATTCTCCGGCGCTTATCTGGCGGGTGTGGTGAAGGGCCGTTCTGCCCCCATCAAGGCCGTGTTGCTGGACCAGAAAGTGGTGGCGGGCATCGGCAATATTTACGCCAGTGAGGCTTTGTTCCGCGCTGGCATTTCCCCCACACGCGCGGCGGGCAAAATTTCGCGAGCTCGGCTGGAGGCGTTGGCCGAGGCCGTGCGCGCCACGCTGATAGAGGCGATTGCGGCGGGCGGTTCCTCCTTGCGAGATTATGTGCAGCCCAGCGGCGAGTTGGGGTATTTCCAGCACGCCTGGAAGGTTTATGGCCGCGCAGGGCAGGCTTGCGAGCACTGCCCCGGCGCGCCGGAATGTGAGGGGATCAGGCAGATCACGCAATCCGGCCGCAGCAGTTTTTACTGCCCTAAGACGCAGCGTTAGGCGCGCGCTGAACCGGCGACCTCGCTCTCCCGCAATTTGCCGATAACCACCTTGTTGCGCCCGGCTGCTTTCGCCCGGTAGAGGCCGTTATCAGCCGCCAGCATCAACGCGCGGGCGCCCGATTCAACATCCAGCCGTGAAACGCCGATAGAGACGCTGAGCTTGCGATATGGAAAATCAGCCCCCGCCACCAGGCCGCGCATACGTTCAGCCACCATCAGCGCGTCTGTAAGGTCTGTGGAAGGCAGGACGATGGCAAATTCCTCGCCACCATAACGGGCCAGGAAATCATAAGGGCGCAGAGCGCCGCGCAGCAGCCTTGCCACGCATTGCAACGCCGCATCCCCCGCCAGATGCTCGTATTCATCGTTATAAATTTTGAACTGGTCGATATCAGCCAGCAGCAGGGAAAGCGCTTCGCCCGTACGCTCAGCGCGGGAGACCTCCGCGGCCAGCCTGTGGTCGTAAGCGCGGCGGTTGGGAATGCCGGTCAGCGCGTCGGTCATGTTCTGCTGGCCAAGCCGGGCATTGGCTTCAGAAAGCCCTATTAGGGTCCGGCGAAGCTCAAGCAGCCTCATGGCCTGGGCAGCAAGTTTGGTAAGTGCTGTAATTTGGCCATCTGGCAGGGTGCGCTCGCGCCGGTCCAGCAGTAAAATACTGCCGATCACCAGCCCGTCCGGCGTGGTAAGCGGTGCGGCGGCGATAATACGCAGTTTGATGGCAGCCAGTGCTGGCTCCACCACGCCGGTTTCCAGCAGAATATCATCATTCTGGTGCAGACCGGAGTCGTACAGCATGACGTGGCGCTGTAGTTTTTCCACCCGCATGGCGTGGGTGCCGCCAGCCCAACTGGCTTTTATCCATTGCCCCGTGGGTGTAAAAAAACAGATGAGTGCCGCGGCTGCATTGCAAAAACTGGCGGCAAGATAAGCAAGATCGTTAAACGAGGTTTCCGGCGCGCTGTCGAGGATTTCGTAGCTCCCGAGGCTGCGCGCGCGTTGCTCCTGCATCTCGCCGGTAGAATTTAAGCCGGAACCGTAATGGTAAATTCCGGAGGATGGAGCCTCAATCAGTCCGGACATGATTCATGAACCTTTTTCCACTATAGGTTCATAATCATGCCGAAATGTTAATGGCGGGTAAAATTTTGCGATACGCTTCGCAATTTTAATTTTTTCTAAGCGGTTTAACCGAGTGCCTTCACAGCCTTTAAAACATCATCGGCGTGGCCATCGATTTTTACTTTTGGCCAGATTTTGGCGATTTTGCCTTTGGCATCCACCAGCACGGTGGAGCGTTCAATGCCCATATATTTTTTCCCGTACATGGATTTTTCCTGCCAGGCGCCATAGGCATCGATCACCTGGGCCTCGGGGTCGGACGCCAGGGGAAATTCCAGGTTGAATTTTTCGGCGAATTTCTCCAACGCTTTCATCTTATCTTTGGAAACGCCGATAATTGTTACGTCCAGGCCCGAAAAATCCGGCAACCCGGCCTGGAAGGCACAGGCTTCCTTGGTGCAGCCAGGTGTGTCGGCCCGGGGGTAGAAATAGAGCACGAAGGGTTTTCCCTTCAGGCTGCTGAGCGAAACATTGCGCTCGGCAGTGGCGGGCAGGGAAAAATCCGGCGCGGGGGCACCTTCGGTAAGGCTCATATGGCAGCTCCTTCGATGATCAGTTTCGAAAAAATATCGTGCGCCGCGCGGGCGGTATCCGCGATTTCACCTTGCAGCGCCTCCAGTGTTTGAAAGCCCGTGGCGCGCAACAGCGGTTCCAGCATGGCGGCGGGCGGGGCAGTGGCGCGGCTGGCCAACCCCGTAATGCGGTTGATGCCCTGGACAGTTCGCCACAGAAAATCAGCCTGGATCAACCTCTCCGCCTCGCCTTGCAGCAAATGCCCGGCATCGGCCAGGGCTTTGAGTGCCGCCGATGTGTTGGGTTGAAACAAGGAGGGGTTGGTGGCGCCGTGGACGAGTTGCAGCGCCTGGGCGATGAAGCTCACCTCCATCATGCCACCGGGGATGGACCGCAAATCGAACGGCCCGCGCGCGGGCATTTCGGCCGCAAGACGGCCCTGCATTTCGGCGGTGTCGGCTAATATTCTGGCGCGCGGTTCAGGGCGGCAGAGCGCGCCTAGAATCGCCTCGCGCACAGTGGCGGCGAAGCCGGGTGTCGCGGCCAGCACGCGCGCCCGGGTAAGCGCCAGGCGCTCCCAGGTCCAGGATTCACGCGCGTGGTAAGTGCGGAAGGCGGCGAGGGATACGGCCACCGGCCCCTGGTTGCCGGAGGGGCGCAACCGCATATCCACATGGTAAAGCGGCCCGCCCGGCCCCTGCGTGGTGAGTGCGCCGATGAAGCTGTGGCTGAGGCGCACAAACCATGGCGTGGGGGCAATGGCGGCGGGTGCATGGTCGTAAATCAGCATGAGGTCGAGGTCTGACCCGGCCAGCATTTCTCCCGCGCCAGCTTTGCCAAGTGCTATCACCGCCACCTTGGCACCGCGCACCAGGCCCTGGCGTTCTTTCTGCGCGTTGATCGCAAAGGGCATTAATTGCGAGAGGGCAGCCTCCGCTAGCGCGCTACGCAGGTGCCCGGCCTCGTTCGCGTCCATCCGGCCTTCCAGCGTGGCGACGGAGAGGTGAAACTCCTCTTGCCGCACAAAGCGCCGCATGGTGGCGGCGGCCTGTTCCAGATCCTCAGCCTCGGCCAGCAGCCGGCGCAGCAGGGGGCGGGGGGCGGCAAAGCGCGCCTGCGGGGCCAGCAAGCCTTCCAGCGCCTGGAGGTCTTCCGCCAGATAATCCGAAAGTGCGGGGGCAGCGCCCAGCACGGCGGCAAGGCGCTTCAGCAGCGCGGTGTTACGGGTGAAAAGGGATAATAGCTGCACACCAGCGCGCTGGCGGGTGAACAATGTGTCGAAATGCGCGAATACTTTGTCTGGTTCCGGCTGGGCACCAAGGGCCGCCAGCAGATGCGGCAACACGCCGTCCAGCAATTCCCGTGCGCGCGGCGAGCGCAAGGCGGGCATGGTGCCGGAGGCCCAGTCCCGCAGGCGTTCGGCGATGTGTTTTTCGTCCTTAAAGCCAAGTTCATGCAGTCTGGCGGCGAAGGCCGCGGGCGGCGGGCCATCCTGCCCGGGGTCCAGCGCGCCTTTATCTTCCTCCGTTCCGGCATCGAAGAAATCCAGGAAATGTTTGTGCACGCGGCTCAGCAGGCGGGGGAAGTCTCGCTTGAAGTGTGGTGCGCCCAGAAACACGCAAAAGGCATCCAGCGCGGCATCCGTGCCGGGCAGCGCATGGGTCTGGCGGTCGGCCACCATTTGCAGCCGGTGTTCCACCCGGCGCAGCTCCCGATAGTCGGCGGCGAGCTGGCGGGCGGCGCGTTCAGGAATATGCCCGGCGCGGGCCATGGCGGGCAGGGCCTCCAGCGTGGC
>JAGWIL010000170.1 GCA_028866335.1 Rhodospirillales bacterium | reverse complement strand
GTTTTCAGCGTGGTGGTGCGGCCGTTCTGCACCAGCAGCCAGGGCTCCACATGGTCCTGCCCGCCGATGAGACCGGTAAGGTCTGAGCCTGCCTGGTCATCCCCCACCACCGAGACAAAAGCCGCTGAGGCGTCGAGCGCGGTTAGGTTACGCACCACATTGCCAGCCCCGCCGGGCATCGCCACCTCACGGGTGACGGTGAGGATGGGCACCGGTGCCTCAGGGCTCACGCGTGCCACGTCGCCGTACACGTAACGGTCCAGCATCGCGTCTCCCACCACCAGCACGCTGGCGCGGGGAAAGCGTTTTACATGGGCTGCGAAATCGGTGGCGGAGGCTGTTATGGAATCTTGGGCCATGGGAAACCGCTAACGCGCCCCCGGCCTTCTGGCAACGGCGGTAAAACATGCTTATCTGGCACCATCATGACAGAGCTTCCCGCGTTTCTAGATTCCACCCGGCCCCAGGTGCCAGACCTTTCCGTGCCGCGTGGCGTCACACCGTTTTATCTGCCCGAGCGCCCCGTGCGCGGGCGGCTGGTGCGGCTGGGGCCCCTGGGGGCCACGCTGCTTTCCCGCCATGAGCATCCAGCCCCGGTGCGGGTGCTGCTGGGCCAGGCGCTGGCACTGGCGGCAGGGCTTTCCACTGCGTTGAAGTTCAAAGGATCTTTTTCAATTCAGGTGCGGGGCGACGGGAAGGTGCCGATGCTGGTGGTGGATTGCACGGAGGCAGGTGCGCTACGCGGTTATGTGCGGGTAGCGGAGGATGCTGAAATTCCCGAAGACGCCTCCGCCCGGCAATTGCTGGGCAATGGCTATATCGCCTTCACCGTTGACCAGGGGCTGGACAAGGACCCGAGCCAGGGCATTGTGGCCATTGAGGGCGAAACGCTGGCCGAGATGGCGGAGTATTATTTCAGCACGTCCGAGCAATTGCCGGCCCGTATTTTTCTGGCAGCGGCGGAGACGCAAGCTGGCTGGCGGGCCTCAGCTCTGGTGTTGGAGCGTGTGGCGGGCGCTGGCGGCGTCGGGGAGGCGCTTTCCGAGGCCGACCAGACGGAAGCCTGGCGCACCGCAAGCATTTTGGCCGACACTATCACGGATGAAGAATTGCTGGATGACGCGCTGCCCCCGGAACGGCTGCTCTACCGGCTGTTTCATATAGAAGGTGTGGCGGTTTCCCGGCCGCGGGCGTTAAGCTTTGGCTGCCGCTGCTCGCGCCAGCGCCTGGGCGGCATATTGGAAGGGTTCAACCAGGACGATCTGGACCATATGTCGGTGGACGGGCAGATCATCATGACCTGCGAGTTTTGCAATTTTGACTTCCGTTTTGCCCGCGATGATGTCGCCGGGCGATCAAACAATACAGAGGCCGGAGCACCTGAATGAAAAAACTGGTTTTCGCACTTCCCCTTCTGGCTTTGGCCTCCTGCGGCTCAACCCCGCCGGCACAAACATTTGCGCCGTTGGATTATTCTTATCTCCCGCCCATCCTGCTCAAGGTTAGCCAGGTGGATGTCGTGAACAATTATGTGCCCACGCCCTCGCAGGTGCAGACAGCCGGGCTGGACCCTTCGCCGCCCGCTGATACGCTAATGGCGATGCTGCACGCGCGGCTGCAACCCGCTGGCCAGCCAGGCACCGCGACGGTGACCGTGCAAAGCGCCTATGTGGATAATGTGAATGGCAACCTGACCGGGGCGATGACGGTGGATTTAAACCTCGCCAGCGCAGATGGACGCGCCACCGGGTTTACTGAGGCCAGTGTGAGCGCCAGCCAGACGGCCCCCGACTCCAACAACCCTGACGATACGCGGGCGGCCCTGTACGCGCTGACCAAGCAATTGATGACGCAAATGAATGTGCAATTGCAGTATCAGATTCAGAAAAATCTGCCGAGTTGGGTCTCCTGGACGAGCGGCGGCATAACCCCTGGGGCGGCACCCGCGGCAGGCGGGATTCAGGCTGCCCCGCTGGCCGCCCCGCCGGGCACCGCGATGGCTCCGACCAGCACCACGACCACTATTGCGCCGGGGGTGCCTGCTCCGCTGACGGGCAATGGTGCAGTGCCCACCTATCTGCCAGGGGCGGGCCCTGCGGCATTGGGGTCCACGCCATGACGCGCCTGGCGCTGCTGCCGCGCGCGGGCACTGCGGAATGGGAGGAAATAGCGGCGGATAAGCTGATAGCGGGCACGCCCAAAACCCGCACCATCGTGCTTTATGAGAACAGCACGCGCCACCTTGCCGCCGGGGAATGGGAAGCGAGCCCCGGCAAATGGCGCATTGCCTACACGGAGTGGGAATATATGGAGATCATTTCCGGTGCTTGCGTGGTGCAAGGCGATGATGGTCGCCGGATTGAGGCCGGGCCGGGCGACAAATTTGTTATTGAGCCTGGTTTTACCGGCACCTGGGAAGTGCTCTCCCCCATGCGTAAAACCTGGGTGATCCACGAATAGCTGGATTGGTCCATAGTGCTTGACGTCACGCGCCGGGCGGTTTAGACGGCGCGCTCTATTACACATCTTCTTTTGTTCGGACATCATGGCCAATATCGCATCTGCCCAGAAACGCATCCGCCAGACGCTGAAGCGCACGGCACGCAACAAGGCGCGTAAATCTCGCGTTCACAGCTTCATCCGCAAGGTTGAGGAAGCTGTTGCCGCTGGGGATAAGGAAGCTGCCCAGACCGCCTTCCGCGACATGCAGCCTGAGTTGCAGCGTGCAGCCGGCAAGCGCGTGCTAAAGGCTAATGCTGTCTCGCGCAAAATCTCCCGCCTCTCGGCTCGCATCAAGGCCGTTGCCGCCGCCTGATTAAGGCCGCTAACGGAGCTTTTGTTCCGTTTAAAAATTTAGACTAAATCCCGCCGCCGTCATCTTGTTGTAATAGCAAGAGATGGCGGTTTTTTCGTTTGCGCTGCTGCAATTGCCTCTGTTAAAGCGGCGGGATGCTCAGATAAGAAACTTTACGATTTTAACCTATTGATAATAGACTATTTTTTTTAAATTTCAGCGCCTTGGAGGCGATGGCGAAGATTTTGAGTGCTTGCTTCGGCGAGTGGTTTCAACCTACACTCAGGACCTCAATTGACCGTATTTGAATGTCTCATTTCTGCGAAAGTGATGCGCCCTTAAACGCGCCGCTTTGCGGGTTGGAGGTTTGCACGGCGGTTTTGGCAGGGGCGGGCAAAGCAGAATGGCTATCAATCTGGAGATCAACTCCTCTGGCAAAAGCGGCGTTATGCTGCAAACCCCCTCGGCATGGAATGATGAAGCACGTCTGGTTGAGCAGTGGGGGCGTGTGCGTGCGCGCTTGCAGGCTGAGGTTGGCGAGGTGGAATATCGTACCTGGTTGAAACAGGTCAGCTTTGCTGGCGTGGCGGGGGATGAGGCAGTGGTGATGCTGCCAACACGCTTCCTGCGCGACTGGGTAAACAAGGAATATGGCGAGCTGATTGCGTCATTCTGGCAGCAGGAAAATGCCACCGTCAGGCGGGTTGAGTTCCGCACCGGTGCACCGGCTGCCCGCCCGGCGGCACCTGATCTGGCGGAGCCGCAGCAGGCGGCTGCACCGGCCTTAGTGCCGCAGCAACGCCCGGAAGCGATTGCTGCACTCGACCAGCGCTTCACCTTCGAGACCTTTGTTGTCGGCAAGCCGAACGAGTTTGCCTATGCCTGCGCGCGGCGCGTGGCGGAGGCCCCGGCGACGGCGGGGTTCAACCCGCTCTTTCTTTATGGTGGGGTTGGGCTGGGCAAGACGCATCTGATGCACGCCATTGCCTGGGAGCTTTCAACCAAGCGCCCGAACGGCCGGCCGGTTTCGGTGGCGTATATGTCCGCCGAGCGGTTTATGTATCGTTTCATCAACGCGTTGCGCTCGCAATCCACGCTGGAGTTCAAGAACGAGTTGCGCTCGGTCGATGTGCTGATGATCGACGATTTGCAGTTCCTCATCGGCAAGGACAACACGCAGGAAGAGTTCTTCCATACGTTCAACGCGCTGGTGGATGCGGGCAAGCAGATTGTTATTTCCGCCGATAAATCCCCTTCCGATCTTTCAGGGCTGGAGGACCGGTTGCGCACGCGCCTTGGCTGCGGCATGGTGGCCGATTTGCACGCCACCACGTTCGAACTTCGCTATTCCATTCTGGAAGCGAAGGCCTTGCGCGCCGGGGTGGAGGTGCCGCCGAAGGTGGTGGAGTTTCTGGCCCGCAAGATCACCAGCAATAACCGTGAGCTGGAAGGTGCGCTGAACCGGCTGGTGGCGCACGCCAATTTGTTTAACCGCCAGATTACGCTGGATACCGCGCATGAGGTTCTGCACGATGTGCTGAAAGCCCATGACCGCAAAATTTCCATTCAGGAAATCCAAAAGCGCGTTTGCGAGCATTACAGCATCCGCATCGCGGAAATGTCTTCCGCCCGGCGGGCGCGCAACATCGCGCGGCCGCGCCAGGTAGCGATGTATCTGGCCAAGCAGCTTACTTCCAAGAGTCTGCCGGA
>JAGWIL010000169.1 GCA_028866335.1 Rhodospirillales bacterium | reverse complement strand
GAATTTCATAGGGCGTTAAATCCAACGGTTCCGAGGGTTTTGAAATTGAACTGCAGAAGCACCAGCGTGCTGCCATTGTCCAGGTTGAACGAGGTGAAACGTTTGTAGAAGATCAAATTCACGCCGAAGCAATCATTCTGCCACCCGGCAGAGGCGTTCACCTCGTCGAATTTTCCGGTCTTCAGGTTTCTCTGCGCCCCGCCGGAGACATTCCATGGCCCATCCTGGGTGGAGAGATTAAGCGTGGCTTCCTGGCGCGGCTGGAAATATTGCGGCGGCGGGGTGAGGTTGGGCGATTGGCCCAGGGTAAGATTATCGTAAAGCGCGTAGGGGTTGGTGTTGGTGTAGAGATACCCGCCGGAAACCGCGAACCGGCTGCCGCCGAAATTCGCGGTGATATCTGTCATCCGGTTGCCCAGCGAATGGTGCGAGAGCCGCCCCCGGTAGGCCAGGTTGAACCACGGGGTGGGTGCCACAACCGCGCGGGTCACGATATCCGAGACATTATCCTCAAGCCCGGAGGCGGGCAGATAAACAAGGTCTTTATGGAAGCGGTAGGACTGGCCGATGAGCCCATCCAGTGTCATCCCGCCGGGCAGATACCAGGCGGCGTGCATGGCGTAATCCACCCGCGAGCCGCCTTCCAGCCGGTCGATGCCGGGGTAGCGGTTGAGGCTGAACAGATTGGCGTCGGAGAATTCAAGATCGAGGCTGTCCTCGTTCGGAATTTTGGAATTGTCAGAGATGCCGGTGACGGGCGAGGCGACAAACTGCACCATTGGCTCGATAATCTGGCTGCCCCAATGTTGTGTGGCGCGCAGGAAAGGCCAGCGCAGCATCACCGCGCCGTAAGGCTGGGCGCGGGCGATGCTGTTCTGCTGGGTGAGGCTGAAATTCGGCTGCTGGTTCAGCTTATCGGCGTTGTAATAGGCGGAATCGAGTTGCAGCCGCGCGGTACCGGTAATGCCAGCGGGCAGCATGAAAGGCAGCGAATAAGACGGGATGAACGCAACGCGCCGTGTGTTGGTACCCACATCGCGCATCACGTTGAAGAGGCTGGTATCCACCCGGAAGGTGCCGCCGAGGCTGTCGGGCCGGGAGGCGTAATGATACTGCCCGTAAGGGGCGACAATCGGCAGCTCGTTCTGGTTGACCGAGGCGACCAAGCCCTGGAAGGTTTCCGCTTCGATTTTGGCGTAAGACCCGCTGCCGAAACCCTCCAGATAGACATTGCTCTCTAGATAGGAGGCGTTTGGCAACACGCTAAAATCATCCAGATATTGCGGGTTGGAGGCACGGTTGAACGAAAAGCCGGTGCGCCAGGAATTGTTGATGTCAAACGTTCCGTTGGCGAAAACTGAATCGCCGAAATCGCCTCTGTCCCGCCCGCCGGAAAGCTTCACGTCCAGCCTGCCGCGGTTGAAAGCCTCGCGGTAATCGGCCTTCAGTGCCGGGCCCTGCTTGGTGGCTAATATTGGGGTGAGGGTGATATCCGCCGATGGCCCAAGGGTAATGAAATAAGGAATGGCAGCGAACGCGCCAAGCTGCGAGGTGGCACCAACCGAGGGGATGAGCAGTCCGGTTTTGCGCTTCACCGAAGGGTCGGGCTCGGTCAAGTAAGGCAGCCAGAAAACCGGCACGCCTTTCATCAGCAGCGTCGCGTTGCGGAATTCAATTTCCTTGTGCTCAAGGTCGCGCGTGGCGCTGCTGGCGCGGATCGCCCAGGTGGGGGGCTCCCTCGGGTCGCTCTTGCAAAGGTCGCAGGCGGAATAAACAGGCTTGGAAAGCTCGTCGATCTTGCCGTTATAGCGTTCGCCGCCATTGGCGATGATGCGGGCATTCTGCGCCAGCCGCGCCGCGACGAATTTCATCACCGCGTCTTTCATGCCGTGCGAGAGCACGACATGATCGGCATAAACCGTGGTGCCGTCTGGCTGCACCAGCGCCACATGGCCGGAAGCGGTGACGATATTGGTGTCGCGGTTAATCGTAACCTTGTCCGCATGCAGGGTCTGGCCGTTCTGTATGGCGGTAACATGGCCAGCGGCGGTGATGATGTTGCCGGGCTTGTTGTAGGAAAGTGTGTCCGCCGTGAAGCTCACCGGCGCGTTGGTGCCGCCTGTTGCCCCAGGGGCGGAAACCAGCGCCCCCATTGATTGCGCCAATGCGGGCGCGCCCAGGCAGGTGGTGGCAAGCAGAGCTAAGATTCGGCCAGTGCGGGTCATGGCTCAGCCATCTTCCAGATGCAGCAACAAGGCAAGCGCCAAAAATAAACCCGCTACCGTTGGCGCCCAGGCGGCAAGGCCAACCGGCACCGCGCCGGAGGTGCCGAACTGGTTGGCAACCTCTGAAACCATGAACAAGGCAAAGCCGAAGCCCACCCCCGCCACTAGCATGGTGCCCGCCCCGCCGCGGCGCGAGGGGCGCATGGAAAACCCCGCCGCCACCAGCGCCATGGTGCCGCATAAAAGCGGCAGCGCCAGCAGGCTCTGGAACACAAGCTCATGCTGGGTTGCGGAAAAGCCTGAATGCCGGAGCAGACGAATAAACCCCGGTAATGCCCAGAAGGAGAGCGCGTTGGGCGAGGCAAAGCTCTCCTGCACGCGGTTAACTGTAAGATCTGTCGGGAAGTTCATTTGCGGGATATGCCGGGGGGCCGCCCCTGGTTGCAGCAAGGAGACGTTTTGCAGCTTCCAATCGCCGGAACTCAACGTGGCGTGGCCTGCCTCCAGCCGTTCCAGCAGGCTCGTCTGTGCGTCCAGCCGCAGAATACTCACCTGGTCCGCCACCAGCGAGTTGTTGTGCAGCCGGACATTGCTGGCATGGACCACGGCGACGCCATTGGGTGCCAGGCCGTTATCGCTTTGGCGCACCCAAAGCGAGCCGCCATTCAGCGAAAGCGGACCACCCGCGGGTTTAAGGTAAATGTCGTCGAGCTGCTCGGCCCGGCCATACAGCACCGCCGAAAGCGGGCTTACCGCCGTGGTACACAGCACCCCCAGCACGCAGGCCACCAGAACCGGCGTGGCCAGAAATTGCCAGGCCGAAATGCCAGCCGCCCGCGCCACCACCAGCTCAGAGGAGCGTGCCAGCCGCCAGAACGCGTAAATGCCGCCCAGCAGTACCGCGAAGGGCATAATCTGCATCAGGCTCCAGGGCAGGCGCAGCAGCTCGATCTCAACAATCACGCCAAACCCGGCATGGGGGGCGGTGGCGGATTCGCGCAAAAGCTCCAGAAAATCGAACAGTGCCACCAGCCCGGTAAGCCCGGCGGACATCGCCAGCACAGCTGTGGCGAAAGACCGCCCGAAATACCAGGAAATGGTAACCGGCAGCTTCATGCGCGCGGCGCGCCCTGGCGCAGGAGAACGGCGAAGGCTACGCCCGGCGGCAGCAGCGCCCACACCCATATAAGCGGCAGCAATGCTGTGTTTCTAGCCGCGAGATTGTTAACGCCCAGCCCCAAAGCCACCAGCGCGGTAACCACGCCAACCGCCCCGATGATGCGCGCCAGCCCACCATGGCGCCGGAAGCCCCCGCCCAAAGCCGCCACCAACGCCACCAGCGTGTAGCCCAAAGTGGCCAGCGGCGCGCTTAAACGGCGTTGTGCTTCCACCAGCCATTTTGCCCGGTCGCCATTTGCCAGACTGGCAGGGGGGTGGAGCAATTCCGGCAAAGTCACTTCCGCCGGGTCTGTATCCACCGGCCCGCCATTGCGCATGGTTTCCGCCAGGGAAAGCGTGTTGCGCTGGAAGGTCAGCAGGTCGAGCTCGCCGGTCTTTGCATCTATTTGCTGGCGCGAGCCGTTTTCCAGCACCACCACCGGGCCTTGCGTGGTGGAGAGCAGCTCACCCGTGCGCGCCAGAATGGTGGCTGGGGCGCTGGGGTTGCGGTTATCCTCTATAATAATGCCCTTTAGGCTGCCATTGGCGGCGCGGGACTGCACATACACAGTGATATCGGCCGAAACCGGGGTAAACACGCCGGGCTCCAGCAGAAACGCCGCGATCTGGTTGCGGATTTCATATTGATAATCGCGGAAGATCGAGAGGCTCCACGGCACCGCCCCCAAACTTAAACCATAGCCCAGCAGCGTGACCGCCACGGCAAGGGTGAGCGCCGGGCGGGCGAGCTTGGTATCCGAAAGCCCCAGCCCGCGCATGATCGTCAGCTCCCGGTCGCCGGAAAGCCGCAGATAGATGAACAGCACTACGATAAAACAGGTGATCGGCAGGATGGTGGCAAGAAAACTCGGCACCAGCAGGGCGGTGAGCTTCACGAACACGAAGGGCGAGAGCCCGTGGCTGACGATGATCTGGATGAACCGCAGAGACTGGGTAAGCCAGATGAGTGCGACCAGCCCCGCCGTGACAAGCGCCAGCGCCAGCACAAGCTGACCCAGCACGTACCTGTCCAGCCGGTGGAAGAAGGGCAAGGGTTGCATCTCGGTTGCTTCTCTGGCGGCGCGCGGCGGGGAAGGCAAGGGCAGCGAGGCTGGCTGAAA
>JAGWIL010000168.1 GCA_028866335.1 Rhodospirillales bacterium | reverse complement strand
CCAGACGCTCGCCTCCATCACCTTCCAGAATTATTTCCGCCTGTACCCCAAGCTGGCCGGCATGACCGGCACGGCGATGACCGAAGCGGATGAATTCGAGGAAATCTATAAGCTGAGCGTGGTGGAGATTCCCACCAATGTGCCGGTGGGACGCGATGACCAGGATGACGAGGTTTACCGCACCGCTACCGAAAAATATGAGGCGGTGGCGAAGCTGATCGAGGAATGCCGGAGCCGGAACCAGCCCGTGCTGGTGGGCACCACGAGCATCGAGAAAAGCGAGATCATCTCCAACCTGCTCAACGCCAAAGGCATTACGCACAGCGTGTTGAACGCGCGGTTTCATGAGCAGGAGGCGAAGATCGTTGCCCAGGCCGGTGCGCCGGGGGCCATCACCATCGCCACCAACATGGCCGGGCGCGGCACGGATATTAAGCTGGGCGGCAATTACGATATGCGCCTGGCCTTGGAGCCGGAGAATGACCCGGCGGCGCTGCGCGCCGAGATTGATGCCAACCATGTGGTTGTGAAGGCAGCGGGCGGGCTGTTTGTGATCGGCACCGAGCGACATGAAAGCCGACGCATCGATAACCAGTTGCGCGGGCGCTCCGGCCGCCAGGGCGACCCTGGCGCCTCACGCTTCTTCCTCTCGCTGGAAGACGATTTGATGCGGATTTTCGGCTCCGACCGGATGGGCGGGATGTTGCAGCGCCTGGGGCTGAAGGAAGGGGAAGCGATTATCCATCCGTGGATCAACAAGGCGTTGGAAAAGGCGCAGAAAAAGGTTGAAGTGCGCAACTTCGACATGCGCAAGAACGTGTTGAAATACGACGACGTGATGAACGACCAGCGCAAGGAAGTGTACGCCCAGCGCCGGGAGTTTATGGGCGCTGAAAGCGTTGCCGATGTTGTTGCGGAAATGCGGGACGATGTGATTACCGCGATGGTGGAAAACCGCGTGCCGGAGAAAGCCTTTGCCGAGCAATGGCAATCTGCCGAGCTGGCGGCAGACGTAACCCGTGTGCTGGCGCTGAACCTGCCGGTTGTGGACTGGGCGGCGGAAGAGGGCATCGACGAGGTGCATTTGCGCGAACGCATCATGCAGGCCGCCGCAGAGGCCGCAAACGGCAAGGCAACACAGTTTGGCGAGGCACTGCATTCCTATATCGAAAAATCCGTATTGCTGCAGACGCTGGACCATGTGTGGAAAGAGCATCTGCTGGGGCTGGATTATCTGCGCCAGGGCATTGGCCTGCGCGGCTATGGCCAGCGCGACCCGCTGAACGAGTATAAGCGCGAGGCCTTCGCGATGTTCGCGGCGATGCTGGATGATTTGAAAGAGCGGGTGATTCTGGCCCTGTCGCATGTGCAGGTGCAGATGCAGGCACCGCCTCAACCCACCCCGGTGCCGATGGTGGAATCGCACCCCGCCCCCGGCGCCATGCAAGGCGGGCTGGCTTTGGCGGAGCCGGTGATTCGCAACACCGACGCGGCGCTGCCCGCTTTTGGTGAAGCGGAGGTTGACCCGGCTCGGCCAGAAACCTGGGCCGCCACGCCGCGCAACGCACCCTGCCCCTGCGGCACCGGCAAGAAATATAAATATTGCCACGGGAAGGTCTGAGAGGGGGGTTATTCAGCCGCCAGAGCGAGCGGCAAAACCGGGCGGCGCCATTTCAATGCGGCGTTCGGTTAGAATATCCTTCACCCGGTCTGGCCTGTCTGAGATGATACCATCCACGCCAAGATCAATCATGCGATGGATGTCGTCGGCCTCGTTCACTGTCCATGGGATCACCGCCAGGCCAAGGCGCTGTGCTTCATCCATCTCCGCCGCTTGCAGGCGCTCGTGAAACGGTGCCCAGGCCATGGCCCCGGTGCTGGCCACGGCGCGCGGCAGGCTGCCGCCAAATGCCGCAAGACTGGTCTTGCCAAACCACACATCAGCGTTGGCCACGGTTTCAGGTGCGGTGAGACAGCAACGGGGCAAAGCCGGTTCCAGCATCGCGGCTTCCTCCAGCACCCGCCAGTCGAACGCTAGGAGCATGGCATTGCCGATGCGGTTTGCCCCTCGCAAAACGCGCACAACCTCCGCCACCAGAAATTTCGGGGCCAGCGTTGCTTCCGGCTGATCCGGATAGGTTTTTATCTCGATGAGGAAATCCAATGCTGTGCTGGCGGCAAGCACATCGTCCAGGGCCGGAATGCGAGCCCCTTCCACCGGCGCTTGTTCTGCAAACCGCTTTGCGTAGGCTGAGCCTGCGCGCAAGCGGCCGACATCATAGGCGCTGATCTGCTGGAATGTTAGCGCGCTGATCAACGGTGCATCGCCACCCACATAAGCACCGGAATTATCACAGGCGATGTCAGGGTTTAGCTGTGGGTCGTGATGCGCCACCGGAAAACCATCGGCGGTGACCGCGATGTCCAGCTCTACCCCGGTAAGATTCAGCTTTTCCGCCAGCGCGAACCCCGCCAGGGTGTTTTCCGGCACCAGGCCCCGTGCTCCGCGATGCCCGAAAACCGCGATCAAAGCTGGTTTGTCGCGGCGTCCGCCAGCACAGCGGCAATCTGCTCAAACGCGCGGGCGCGGTGGCTGATCTTGTCTTTCTCAGGCCCTAGCTCGGCATAGCTTTGTTCATAGCCGTTGGGAATGAAGATTGGGTCGTAGCCAAACCCTGCCCCGCCGCGTGGTGCCGGGGCGATGCGCCCGGACGCCTCACCGATATAGGTGGCGGTGGAGCCATCCGGTTGGGCCAGGCAAAGCGCGCAGGTGAACCAGGCGTCCCAATCATTCTTGGCTTCCGCCGCCGCGATGATCTTGGCAAAGGCCCCTGGGTAGTCATCCCCGGCATAGCGTGAGGAATAAATCCCTGGCTGGCCGTTGAGCGCGGAAACCGACAGCCCGGAATCATCGCCAATGGCCGGCAGGCCGGATGCCTTGGCCGCGGCCACAGCCTTTATCCGGGCATTGCCCGCGAAATCCGGTGCGGTTTCAGCGGGCTCAGGCAGGCCAAGCGCGCCGGATGAGGTCACCTCATAGCCGAGCGGCACCAGCAGGGTTTGAAATTCCTTCAGCTTGCCTGGGTTATGCGTGGCGATGACGAGTTTTTTCATGCGCGCCCGGCATCGCCCGAAAGCATACCGGGGTCAATCTTCAGTTTCGCCAAAGCGCGCTGCCATTTGGTTTGGTAGGCCGAATCAAAGATGATGTCGTTATCCGGGTCCGTGGTCAGCCAACTGTTCTGGCAAATCTCTTCCTCAAGCTGGCCAGCGCCCCAGCCTGCATACCCCAGCAGCAAGCGCGCCTGGGCAGGCCCGCCACCGGAAGCCACGGCCTGCAACACCTCCATGCTGGCGCTTAAAACATGCGCCCCATCAACATCCAGGCTGCCTTCGGTCATCCATTCAGCCGAATGCAGCACAAAACCGCGATGATCCTCCACCGGCCCACCCTGGCCCACGGCTAAATCGCGCTGCGGCGGGTGTGGTTCCACGCCCAATTGCTGCAAAAGATCGCCGAATCTCGGCTTGCGTAACGTGCGGTTCAGCACCAGGCCCATCGCCCCTTCCTCGTTATGCGCGCAAATAAAAATCACGCTTTGCGTAAACCGCGGGTCGCGCATGGCGGGCATCGCCAGCAGCACCTGGCCGGTCAGCCAGCTTGGGCGGGAGGCAGTCGAAATTTCGGGGTTAGTCATCCGCCCAATATATTCGCGCGCGCGCCTCTCTGCCAGCCCCGGCGCACCCGGCTTCACGTCACCCGTCAGTTCGCGTAAGATGGTGCATCCGTTTCACGAGCAATAGGCAGACAATGATCAAAACTGGTGACAAAATTCCGGCCATGAAGCTCATGCTGGCCACGCCGGACGGCCCGCGCGAAGTGGAAACGGCGGAGCTGCTGGGCCTTGGAAAAGTTGTGTTGTTCGCCGTGCCCGGTGCCTTTACCCCCACTTGCAGCGCCAAGCATGTGCCTGGCTTTGTGAAGCTGGCGCCGGAGCTGAAAGAAAAAGGCGTGGACAGGATCGTCTGCCTGGCGGTGAACGATGCCTTTGTGCTCGGCGCCTGGGCCAAGGACCAGAAAGCAGGCGATGCCGTGCAATTTCTGGCCGACGGCTCTGCCGCCTTCACCAAGGCGCTGGGGCTGGAGCTGGACCTGGTGGCGCGCGGCATGGGCATTCGCAGCCAGCGTTTCGCGCTGGTGATTGAGAACGGCACCGTGACCAAGGTGGCGGTTGAGGAACCTGGCGGGTTCGAGGTCAGCCGCGCCGAGGCCATTCTCGAAGCTCTCTAAGCCGGTGGCTCTCGCCCTCACGGTTGTTGTACCGTGCTTTAACGAACGCGCGAATGTGGCCCCCATGGTGGCGGCGCTGGAGAGCGCCCTCGCCGGTTTGGCGTGGGAGGTTGTGTTCGTTGATGATGACAGCCCGGACGGCACCGCCGCCGAGGCCAAGCGGATTGCGGCAAGCGACAAGCGGGTGCGGTGCATCCGCCGGATCGGGCGGCGGGGGTTGTCCTCGGCGGT
>JAGWIL010000167.1 GCA_028866335.1 Rhodospirillales bacterium | reverse complement strand
GGGCAGCAATCAAGGCTTGCAGACATTCACGGAGACGCAAAGCAGATGAGCGAAGACCCTTTTCGTCATTTTGGCGCCTGGTTTGAAGAAGCCGGACGCTCCGAACCCAGCGATCCCAATGCCATGACGCTGGCAAGCGTGGGAGAAGATGGCCGGCCCGCCGCGCGCATTGTGCTGTTGAAAGGCTGGAACGAGCAGGGCTTCGTGTTCTACAGCAATAAAGGCTCGCGCAAAGCGCAGGAGATAGCGGCCAACCCCCATGTTGCGCTGTTGTTCCACTGGAAAAGTCTGCAACGACAGATCCGCATCGAAGGCGCGGTTTCCCCGGTCGATTCCGCCACGGCCGATCAATATTTCGCCTCCCGCCCGCGCCTTTCGCAGATTGGTGCCTGGGCTTCGGAGCAATCCCGTCCCTTGGCTTCACGCGCCATTTTTGAGGAGCGTTTCAACGAGGCTGAAGCCCGCTTTGCTGGTCAGCCTGTGCCCAGGCCAGAATTCTGGTCTGGCTGGCGGTTGAAGCCGAATTATTTTGAGTTCTGGCAAGGTGCGGATTACCGCCTGCACGATCGGCTGGTCTTCAGGCTGAATAACGAAACCTGGGAAACGGGCCGCCTCTACCCCTGATCCGCCAGTTCCAGCGCGCGTTTATAAACCTGCTTTTTCGGCAAGCCTGTCGCGGCCGCCACGGCGGCGGCGGCATCTTTCACGCTCAGGCTCGCCAGCGCGATTCGCAGCGATGCATCGAGCGATTCGGCCCCTGCCTCGCCATCATCCGCCGGGCCGATCACCACCACAATCTCGCCTCGCGCCACCGCTGTGGCGTAATGTGCTGCCAGCTCCACCAAGGTGCCACGCCGCACTTCCTCGAAATGCTTGGTGAGCTCCCGGCATACCGCCGCCGGGCGCGGGCCGAATGCCGATTCGGCATCCGTTAAAAACTCACCCAGCCGGTGCGGGGCCTCATAGAAAATATGCGTGGCGTTCAGCCCGGCCAATTCCGCGCCGCGCAGTTTTGCCAAGGCGGCACGCCTGGCACCTGCTTTCGGCGGCACGAACCCGGAAAACAAAAACGGTTGCGGCGGCAGGCCGGAGAGTGTCAGCGCCAGCACAGCGGCGTTGGCCCCCGGCACGCCGGAGACAAGCAACCCCGCCTCAATCGTCGCGCGCACCAGGCGGTAGCCGGGGTCAGAAACCAGCGGTGTGCCAGCATCCGAGATCAGCGCGAATCTCTGCCCCTCGCGCATTGCCCCGATTAAACGGGGAAGGGCCGCTTCCTCGTTATGCTCGTGCAGGGCGAAGCATTTTTGCGTAATCCCGTGGGCACGCAGCAGCACTGCACTCGTCCTGGTATCTTCACACAAAATTACATTCACGCCAGATAACACCTCCCTTGCCCGGTCAGAGAGGTCTTGCAGGTTGCCGATCGGCGTGGAAACCAGCACAAGGGCGGGCAGAGACTCCCGGATTTGTGTCCGGGGGGGCGCGTCCGTCGGAGGGTTTTGAATTGCGTCTCGTGCCTTATCTTCGTTCATCCGCGCTCCTTGGCGCTACGCTGGCGCTGGTAAGCTGCGCCGGTCAAGCCCCTCAAATTCCGGGCAGCTCTGGTTTGCCCATGTCGTTAACACCGGGCGGCGTAGCGTCTTCCGGGGGGTTCGGCAAAACCTCCGGCAATGTGCTGCTGCTGGTGCCGCTTTCCGGTAGGCTGGCACCGGTTGGCCAGGTGCTTGCCAATGCCGCCAAACTGGCCTTTCCGCCCGGCAGCACGCCGGGGCTGGATATCCGGGACACGGGCGGCACCCCGGCTGGGGCTGTAAGTGCGGCGCAAGCTGGCCTTGCCGCCGGCGATGGTATTATTCTTGGCCCCCTTACCGCGGGTGAAACCCAGGCGGTGGCACCCGTTGCCCAACAGGCGGACGTGAATGTTCTCGCCTTCACCAACGACAGCGCGGTTTCCGCCCCTGGCGTTTGGGCGCTGGGCATAACCCCGGCCCAGCAGGTGGCGCGCGTGGCGCAGGCGGCAGCGGATGCCGGGCACACCCAGCTTGCGGGGTTGATGCCGGACACGGATTTCGGCCACAGTCTGGCGCAAGCCTTGCAGCAGGAGGCTTCATCGCTCAGCGAACCGCCGCCGCAGATCGTTTTTTACGATCAGGGTTTTTCCAGCGTGAACGACGCAGTGAGGAACATCTCGGACTGGGATGGGCGGGGTGCGTCACTCATGGCGCAGATCAAACAAGCGAAAGATGAAAACACCGCGGCGGGGCTTGAGAAAGCCAGAGAGCTGCGCCGCCAGCAGGTGGCACCCCCCAGCTTCAACGCCTTGTTTATCGGCGCCACGGATGGCAACACCCTGGCCGAACTGGCCAATTTCCTGCCCTATTACGATGTTTCAGCGCCACAGGTGCAATTGATGGGCCCCGCCATGTGGGCACCGCTTGCCACCGCAATGGCCAGCCAGACCGCTTTGCTGGGCGCGATTTATGCCGCCCCAGACCCGGCCGCAGCAAGTTCGTTTCAGGCCAAATACAGTGCCGCCTATGGCAGCACGCCGCCCGGCATCGCGGATATCGCGTTCGATGCGGCGGCTTTGGCCAAACTTGCAGCTTCATCTGGCGGTTATACCGCTCAGGTTCTCACCGCACCTTCCGGTTTCACCGGCACGGATGGCCTTATTGTTCTGCACCCGGATGGAACAGTGAAGCGCGGCCTTGCGGTGTTTTCAATCGCTCCCGGCCAGCCCAGCATCACCTCGCCTGCGCCCACCAGCTTGAGCCAGCCCTGACGGCAGATGTCTGAACAAGCCAATTGGGAGAGGGCGTGGCCTGCCGCTTTGGCGCTGTTTTTGGCGTTGGCGGCCGTACCCAGCGTGGTTTTCGCGCTGCTTGCGTTGCTGGGCGAACTTCGCCCGGCCATCGCATTGCTCTCCTGGGCTGTGTGCAGCCTGGTAGCCATCGGTTTCGCCTCGCTTCTTGGGCGAGACATCGTGGTGATGACGAGGCTTGTCCGCTCGCTGCGCACCGCACCAGACTCTCTGCCGGTTGAACGGCATCTTCTGGTGCCCGGCATGGGCGATCTTGGGGCGGAGGCCATGCGCCTCATTCATGCCGAAAGGCTGCTGCGCGGCCGCCATATTGCCAACGCGGCAGAAGACCGGGCGCTGGTAGAACGCCTGCCGGACCCACTGTTAAAGCTGGATGGGGATGGCGGCATTCTCTGGCGTAACGACAGCGCCATCACCGCTTTCGGGGCGGAAACGGCGGCTATGCTCCGCCACCCTGACATCCGCGCGGCGCTTGCCGAGGCACTGGCGGGCGGAATGCCCGTTCGCCGGGAGATCGTGCTCGCCGCACCTGTAACGCGAGATTTGGAAGTGACGATGATCCCCGTCGGCGCGCCGGTTTACATGCTGGTGAGCGACCGCACACGCGAACGCGCGCTGGAAAAAATGCGCGCGGATTTTGTCGCCAATTCCAGCCACGAGCTGCGCACGCCGCTCGCTAGCCTCATCGGTTTCATCGAAACCTTGCGCGGCCCGGCGGCGGACGACATTGAGGCGCAGCAGCGTTTTCTGGGTATCATGGCGGAGCAGGCGGCGCGGATGCAGCGGGTGATCGGCGATCTGCTGTCGCTTTCCAAAATCGAAATCTCCGAGCATTCGCCGCCCAAGGAGATGCTGCATCTGCCGCCGCTGCTGGAACGAATCGTCGCGGGGCTGGAACCGATGGTGAAAGCGCAACAAACCCGGCTGACGATGACATTAGCCTCAGACTTGCCTGAAATTCCCGCCGATGCCGATCAGCTCACCCAGGTTTTCAGCAATCTGCTGGACAATGCCTTGAAATATGGCAAGCCGGGCGGTGAGATCAAACTCTCCGCCAGCGCCACGCAGGATACGCGGTTTCCACCCGGCGGCATTGTGGTGCTGGTGGAGGATAACGGGGCGGGCATCGCGCGGGAGCATATTCCGCGCCTCACCGAACGGTTTTATCGGGTCGATAAAGGCCGTTCGCGCGTTGTCGGCGGCACCGGGCTCGGGCTTGCCATCGTCAAACACGCGGTTAACCGCCATCGTGGGCGGCTGGTTATCGATAGCGAGCCGGGTAGCGGCACAACATTCACGGTCTGGCTGCCGGGGCAAAGCAGGTAGGGCAGACAGGAGAAGCTGTAACGGTTATGAACAGGCTGCCGGAACGGCAGGAGCAGGGCCATGACCATAGGGATAATTATCGTCGCGCTGATAATTGTCGGGTTGATCGCGGTTTTCATTCATGACAAAGCGCAGACCCAGCACACGGTTTTGCGCAACTTCCCCGTCATTGGCCATTTCCGTTATTTCGCGGAAACCTGGGGCACTTATATGCGCCAGTACCAATATCTGTCGGACTGGGTGGAACGCCCGTTCAACCGGCTGGAACGCAGTTGGGTTTATCGCTCGGCCAAGGGCGTTTCCAACTATGTCAGCTTCGGGTCGGAGGCCGTGCCAACCTTCGTTTTCCGTAACGCGGCTTTTCCGGTGCTGGAGGAGGATAGGAAATCTTATCCCGGCAA
>JAGWIL010000166.1 GCA_028866335.1 Rhodospirillales bacterium | reverse complement strand
GCCCGGTGGGCAATCTGCAACGGCGTCTGCCCGGCGATAATCGGCAGGCTGCCCACCTCGGCGCGTTGAGCCAGTTGCTCAAGCTGCAACTGCGCGGCGGGGCGCTGCGTATCCAAACTCGCCAGCAGCACCTTCTTGCGCTCGCGGGTGCGCAGCCGAAGCGCGATCTTGCCGGAGGTGGTGGTCTTGCCCGAGCCCTGCAAACCCACCATCAAAATCGGCAGCGGGGCAGGGGCCAGCATGTTCAGCGGCACCGCGATGCCGCCCAGCGCCTCTATCAACGCGTCGTTAACAATCTTCACCACCATCTGGCCGGGGGAAACGGAGCGCAGCACTTCCGCGCCCACCGCCTTCTCCCGCACATTGGCGACGAAATCCTTCACCACCGGCAGCGCGACGTCCGCATCCAGCAACGCCAGGCGGATCTCCCGCAGCGCGTCGTTCACGTCAGATTCAGACAGCGCCCCGCGGCGGCGAAGCTTGTCGAAAATCTCCCCGAATTTGCCCGACAGATTGTCGAACATGCTGCCTTAACTCCGTAGCCGTTTTAACAACGCAAAACGCGCCGTGGTGCGAACCCTCGCAGCACGGCGGCTTAACTTAAGGCAGCGGATGCGCCCCTCAGCCCCTCAAGTCAAGTGCTTTTGCCGCATTCGCTCAGGCGAGGCGCCAAACCAGCGGTGGCAGGCGCGGGAAAACGGGCTTAACTCCGCGTAGCCCAAAAGCTGCGCGATGCCGGAAATGCTCAAATGCGGCTGGCGCAGATAGCTCTCCGCCAGGGTTTTGCGCACATCCTGCACCGCCTCGGCATAGCTCAGCCCCATATCGTTCAGGCGGCGTTGCAGGGTCCAGCGCGCCAGGCCCAGCGCATCCGCCACCTCTATTATAGGCGGCGAGCCATCCGGCAGGCGGGAGCGTATTTCCGCCCGCACCCTGGCTTCCAGCGGCACCCGCCCATGCGGCAAACGCCGCCGATACGCCTCCGCCGCCAGCCGCGCGAACCGCGCCGCATCCGCCCCCGGCATCCGGCGGGAGAGGTCTTGTGGTTCAAAAACAATGGCGTTGGTGCGCTGGCCAAAAAACACCGGGGCGGCGAACACCGCCTCATGCGTGGTGAGGTCATCCGGTTCCGGGTGCTCAAAATGCACCTCCACGGGGCGGAAACCGGGGCCATACGCCTCGCGCAGCAAATTCTGGAACATCGCGATGGTCAGCTCCGCATCCTGCCTGCGCTCAAAAATCCGCCAGTCCAGAATCCGATATTCCAACCGCAACAGGCCAGATTCCTCCGCCAGACGGGCCTCGCTGGCTTCCTGGTGCAGCGGAAACAAATCGGTAAATTGCCGCAACGCCGCGCCGATGCTGGGGGCCGCCAAGGCCAAATCCCCCACCAGCCCGTGGCAGGAGGCCGGAAAGCCGCGCCCATAAAGCAGCCCGAAATCCCCCCGGCCAGAAAGCCGCGCCGCGCGCTCCATCACGTCTACATAAGCAGAAAGAGCAAGCCCGCCCTCGCTGCTGGCGTTCAAACTGCCCGCATCAATGCCTGCGGGCCCAAAAATACGGTCCGCATCGGCACCCAGCCCCTTCAATAAAGGCAGCAGCCCCGCCGTGGCACATAACGCCACCTGGGCCTCCCGCCCCGCCATAAAACCCATATTTTGGTCCCCCGCCCGGTTTTAGTCCCCGTGGTCGGCGATTTTCCTCTGATGGAGGTGAGGTTAGGCCGGGTTTGGGGGCGGGGGCAAGGTCGACGACATAGTGAGGCAAATTAGCGAGCTGTCTGGCGGCTAGATAGGTCTTTACATCTGGAGGCTTCTAATTGCAGGTTTGTATCAAAATTAGGGCCTGCTTCATGGAAGTCTCCATCTCAATAAAATTAACTGCTCCTGCTTTGGCGGAGGAAGGTAGTTCTGATGTACCTGCTTCAACAAATCTGGATTTGTCCTTAAAATCCGGAGAAGCAGTTATTGTAACTGGTCCAAACGGCGCTGGGAAGTCATCTTTATTGTCGGAGATCGCTGGCAATTTGCGCGCGGGGAATGCTCAGGTAGAAACCTTCTTCGGTCACCGTCACATTCAATTCGCGTCTGCAGATGTTGACCAAGTTGGGATGAGTCTCGTTCAACTGCGCCAGAACCTGCCTCATAATGCAACTCGCTTCTATAATCCTTGGGGGGAGCAGCATTTAAGATCGGTTGTGCGTCGGTTGATTGATGTTCAGGCCCAGAGAGCTCATGCTGTAATTGAGGCTCAGAGGCGAGGAGTTGAATTTGGAAGGGCTATTGCTGATAATCCGCCTGTTTTAGAAAGTCTCAACAGTATATTTGCGGCGGCCAGATTGCCGATCAAAATAATATTTAGCGATGGTACCTTGCGTGTCACGCGGGGGGACTTCAATTACGGAATTGATCGAATGTCGGATGGTGAGCGAGCCGCACTCCTACTTGTTGGGGCGGTACTTGTGCAGTCACCTGACTCATTTATCATCATTGACGAACCAGAGAGGCACCTTAATCCTGCAATATCCGGCCTATTACTGTCCGCTTTGACTCGTTTTAGATCAGATATAGGTTTTGTGTTTGCAACTCATAACCTCGAATTAATCGAGTGGATCAACCCCGACAAAGTAATCCATTTACGAAATTCTTGCGTAATTCAATCAAACCCGGAAATAAGATCGTTTGATCTTGCTCTGCTTTCGAGCCAAGAAGATATTCCCGAAGAAATTAAATTTGCAATCCTTGGTACTCGTCAGAAGCTACTGTTAGTTGAAGGAACGTCGACATCCGAAGACCGAGCGCTCTATGGATACGTTTACCCGGGTTGGAATGTTGTTGCGCGAGGAGGATGGGAGACTGTTACAGATGGAGTGAGGGCGCTATCTGGTAATCAAGATTATCATTGGCTTCACGCTGTTGGAATTATTGACCTTGATGGTAGAAGTAAAATTGAGCAAGAAAAACTAATGGCAGATCGGATTTTCTGCTTGCCTGTGCCAACGATTGAAAATCTATTTTTTCATGAAACGGTTGTTGAACGGATGGCATTTGAAATTCACAAATTAAAGGGTGGTATGAACGGTATCGACCGGATAAATTTGGTGGAGACAGAGATTTTAAGATTGTTGCCGGAGTTTAAGGACGAAATAATAACAAGGCGTTTAGTTTGGGAGGGAAACAGAAAGCTTTCTGAGCAAAAAATCTCTGTGAAATCAGTCCGTAGTGGTCAGATTAAAATTAGAGAGATTGATTTGTCGACTATTCGTATACGAGTGGAGAAAGAATTTGATGAAATAATTTATGAAGAAAAAGTCTGGGAAATATTGGGAAAACTACCAATAAAAAATTCTGGAATACCGGCCAAAGTTGCTGTGAGTGTCGGTTTTGATAACTTTAAAGATTACACGCGGGCCGTATTGCACCAGATTGAAAACAACTCAGAGGCCGGACGGACTATTTTGGAGTCGTTACGAGATTTGATGCCGATTCTAACTTGAGAAGGTTGAATTAAAGTCACTCAACCTTCCCAGTTATAAAATCGAGCTAAACCTACCCCCCATACCCCACGATGCTCTTAATCTCCAAGAAATCGTGCATCGCCCAATCGGCATATTCCCGCCCGTTGCCAGACTGCTTATACCCACCAAAAGACGAGAAGAAATCCATATCCGGATAGTTCAGATAAACTGATCCTGCCCGCATCTGTGCCGCCACGTCCCGCACCTTCGCAACATCCTTGCCCTGCACATAAGCCGCCAGGCCATACACAGTGTCGTTGGCAATCTCGATCGCCTCTTCCAGCGTGTCATACGGCACAATGGAAAGCACCGGCCCGAAAATCTCTTCCTTCTCAATCGTCATGCCCGGTTTCACATTGCCGAACACGGTGGGTTTGGCAAAATACCCCTTGTTCAGCCCGGCTGGCCGCCCCAGCCCGCCGCAGGCCAGTGTCGCCCCTTCATCAATCCCGGCCTTGATCATTTTCTGCACTTTGTCCCACTGCATCTGGCTCACCAGCGGCCCCAGCACGGTGCCTTCGGCAAAAGCCGGGCCGGGGGTTTGCTTGTTCGCCTCGTCCGCGGCAATCTTCACCGCCTCATCATGCAGCTTGGCTGGCACCAGCATCCGCGTGCCCGCATCGCAGCTCTGCCCAGTGTTGATAAAGCAAACGCCAATGCCCTGGCGCACGGCATGGTCCAAATCCACATCTTCCAGCAGAATATTGGCGGATTTTCCACCCAGCTCCTGGCAAACGCGCTTCACCGTCGCTGCCGCCTCGCGCGCCACGATAATGCCTGCACGGGTGGAACCGGTGAAGCTCATCATGTCCACATCCGGGTGCCCGGCCAAAACCTGGCCCACATCCGGCCCGGTGCCGTTCACCAAGTTGAACACGCCTTTCGGCACACCCGCCGCGTGCATCACCTCGGCGAAAATCAGCCCGTTTATCGGTGCAATTTCGGAAGGCTTCAGCACCATGGTGCACCCCGTGGCCAAAGCCGGGGCCACCTTGCACACAATCTGGTTCAGCGGCCAGTTCCAAGGGGTGATCA
>JAGWIL010000165.1 GCA_028866335.1 Rhodospirillales bacterium | reverse complement strand
TTGTATGCCGATAATATCGGGCTGCTCTGGGCGGCGATGGAAGGCGGCACCATCGCCATGACTTTGGGGGTGAGCCTCTACCGCACGCCAACGGGGCTGGAAGCCGCGTGGAAATATTTTATCCTGGGCGGGGTGGGTATCGGGCTGGCTCTGTTTGGCACCATGCTGGTTTACCTCGCGGCACAGCCGGCTTTGGGGCCGGGTTTCGCGGCGATGAGCTTTGCCGCTCTCTCCGCCCATGCCACGCATATGGATGGCGCGTTGCTCACCCTGGCCTTCGTGTTCATCCTGTTCGGCTACGGCACCAAGGCAGCCTTGGTGCCGCTGCATGGTTGGCTGCCGGATGCTTATGCCGAAGGCCCGGCACCGCTCACCACCGCCCTTTCCGGCTTGCTGATCAACGTGGCGCTGCTGGCGATTCTACGCTTCCGGCATCTGCTGGAGGCCAATGCGGCGGCCATGCGGCCGGGGCCGTTTCTGCTCACACTGGGGCTGGCCTCGCTGTTTCTGGCGGCGTTTTCATTCTACCGCAGGCGGGATGCGCGTCGGTTTTTCGGCTTTTCATCCATTGAGCAATCCGGCATCGCAGCTTTTGCTTTTGGAATTGGCGGCCCGGCGGCGATCTTCGGCGGGTTGCTGCATATGCTGCTGCACACGCTGCTGAAATCCGGCCTGTTCCTGGCATTGATCCGCGCCGCCAGCCTGCGTGGTTCGGCGGCACCGGGCAATTACGGGTTTTCGCATCTGCGCGGGCTGTTGCAGGCGAATAAATATGTGGGCTGGCTGCTGGCGGCTTGCATTTTCGCGCTCACCGGCCTGCCACCATCGGGGCTTTTCGTCAGCGAGTTCATCATCATCAGCCAGACGATCCAGAGAAACCCTTATATGTCTCTGCCGCTGGGCCTGGGGATGCTACTTTGCGCGGTGGCGATTTTGCGGAATATCGGGCCTTTGTTGTTTGCCCCAGCCCCGTTTGAAAAACCCAAGCCCGCCGGGCGCAGCATTTGGCTGGTCGCGGCGCATCTGGCGCTGGTGTTTCTGGTGGCGTTCGCCATGCCGCTGCCGCTGGTGCATCTGCTCTCCCACGCGGCGGAGGTTTTGCGATGAAATTGCTTACCCAAGATGCTTGGGCCGCGTACCAAGGCCATTTCATCGCGCTCTGGACGGACGCAACCCGCGCCTATGCGCTTTACGAGCCGGGAGAGCTGGTGGCGGTGGAATTGCGGGACGGCGCTTATCCGGCGCTCTCTTACCCCGGCGCCAACTGGTTCCAGCGCCTGGCTAAGGATTTGAACGGCCACATTGCCATTGGCTTTGCCGATACCCGCACTGCGGTGGAGCATTTCCGTGAACCGGATGGCCGGGCCGCCTGGCCGGAATTCACGGCCCCGAATGTGGAGGGCGTGCATCAGGTGGCGGTGGGGCCGGTCCATGCCGGGATTATCGAGCCGGGGCATTTCCGGTTCTCGGTGGTGGGGGAACAGGTGCTGAAGCTGGAAGCCAGGCTTGGCTACGCGCATAAAGGCACGCTGGGGCTGATGCGCGGCAAATCCGCCAGGCAGGCGGCACGTTATGCGGCGCGTGTTTCAGGTGATGCCACGGTGGCGCATTCAATCGCCTTTGCCCGCGCGGCGGAAGCGGCTTTGGGAATGGAAGCGCCCGAACGCGCCGTTTATTTGCGCGCTTTGATGGCGGAGATTGAGCGGCTGGCCAACCATACCAGCGATATCGGCGCGATGGCGGGCGATGCCGGGTTCGCCTTTCTGGATTCGCGTTTTGCCCTGGCGCGGGAATATCTCTGCGCCGCCGCGCACGCCGCCTTCGGCCACCGTTTGATGATGGATATCGTGGTGCCGGGCGGTGTGGCGGGTGATATCGCGGAGGGCGGGGCGGTGATTATAGAGGACGCGCTGGACTCGTTGGAGCGCGAGCTGCCGAGCTTAACGCGCGTGTTCGAGGATTACGCCAGCCTGCAAGACCGTGTGGTGGGCACCGGCATTGTTCCGCCCGCGCTGGCGGCTTCGTATAACGCGGGCGGGTATGTGGGCCGTGCCTCTGGCCAAAGCACGGATGCGCGGCTGATGCCGGGTTATCCGCCGTATCAGGCGTTAAGCGTTTCCGTGCCGGTGTTGCAGGAAGGTGATGTGGCGGCGCGGATAAAGATAAGGCTGGAGGAAATTCCTGAGAGCATCCGGCTGGTTCGCATGATTTTGGATGCGCTGCCGCAAGGCGCGCTGGCGCTGGCCCCGCCAGCTTCCAGCGGTATGGGCTTGGGCGTGGCGGAGAGTTTCCGCGGCCCGGTGTGGCATTGGCTGAACATCGATAACGGCCAGATCCAGGATGCTTTCGTGGCAGATGCCAGCACGTTGCATTGGCCGCTACTGGAACACGCCGCCACCACCGCCATTCTCGCGGATTTCCCGTTGATCAATAAATCCATAAATGGGTCTTATTCAGGCGTGGATTTGTAAGGCGTTTACGCCCGCACGATGGATTGTGAATAAAGCGCCGCGCCGCTGGAATCTACAAACGACCAGTCCAGTTGCTTGCCGGAAAGCCGTGCCGCCATAAACCCGTGGGAGCCGGAGGCAAAGCCGCCACGGGTGGCGGGTTCTGGCTGATAGGTTTCGGAGCCTGCCCCGGTGCAAACGTAGGAGATGTTATCCATCTTCACCGCCTGCAAAATATGGTCGTGCCCGCAAACATAGAGCGGCACGTTATGTTTTTGCAGGATGGGGTTCAGCCGGGCGATGAGGTCCGGCTGGTCGTGGTCGTAGCCATCCGCGTCGTTCTGCGCGGTGTAGATGGGATGATGGCCGATGACGATGTTCCAATCCGCCGTGGAGGCGGCGAGCTTCGCATCCAGCCAGTCCAGCTGTTCCTGGCTGTTCTGACCCGCAACGGCCACCCGGGTGCCGTAATATTTTTTGATGAAGGGTGAGGTGTCCAGGTAGTAAAACGCCGCACTGGCGCCGCCGGGCAGGGCCATGGTTTCCGTGTAATAGCGCGCCGGAATTTGCCAGCGCGGGCTTTGCTTGGCGTAATCGAGCTGCGCCTGCACATTGCCGCGATAATCATGGTTGCCGAGAATGATCTTCCAGGGCGTTTGCAGTGAGGGCGCGGTGTACACGTTCTCAAAGGAGGTTTGCCATTGCGGGTCGGAGACTGAGTCTACCCCGTTCTCGTAAAAATTATCGCCAACGGAAACGATGTGGTTGCTGCCGATTTGCTGCGCGGTGAGGCCCATTTGGTGCGCGACGTCGCGCTGGTGGTGGTAGCCATGCCGCCCCCAATCCCCCACCAGCAGAAAGGAAACCGAGGCATCCTGCGCGCTGGCCGGGCGAGCCAGGGCGGCGCCCGCGCCAAAAATAGCGGTGGTGGTGACGAATTCGCGGCGGGTCAGCTTCATAACGGCTCCTGATGAGTACCGGCGCCCCTTAGCAAGGGCTACGAAACGCTGTGTGACAGTTCTGTGAATTGGTCCAGCTTCAGCACCTCGCCAGCAAGGTAAAGGCTGCCGCAGATGAGCACGCGGGTGGGGGTGGTGATCTGGCCCAGCGCGCGGCGAATATCCGGCCCCGGAATGGCGCGGTTGCCCGAAGCCTCGATGATTTTTTCCACGGGCAAAGCGAGATGCTGCTCAGGTTCCGCCACCGCGAACAAAGCGGCGGCATGGGGGCTGAGGATACGGATGAATTCCGCCACGTCCTTCGATTGTTTCATGCCGAGGATAACTGTGGTGGGCGAGCCCCAATCCTGGAGCTGTTGCGCCAGAATTTCAGCCCCGCCGGGGTTATGCGCGCCATCCAGCCATAGCTCTGAGCCGCTTGGCAGCAGGGCCGCCAGCGGGCCGCGCAAGCGTTGCAGCCGGGCTGGCCATTCCGCATTGCGCAACCCCGCCGCCATCGCTTGCCGAGAGATGGTAAACCCGGCGGCGGTGAGCACAGCGAGCGCGATGCCCGCATTCTCTATTTGGTGTGGCCCGGCAAGGGCCGGACGGGGCAAGGCGAGGCCGTTGAACACCATGCCGGTGGGCGTGGGTTCAGCCTGCCATTCCAGACCACGGCGTAATTGCGGGGCGTTTTGCTGCGCCGCCTCCGCTGCGATGCGCGCCAGAACCTCCGCGGGCTGGTAGCCGGTGACGACGGGAATGCCCGGCTTGATGATGCCGGCTTTCTCGCCCGCGATGAGTTCCAGCGTATTCCCTAAGAAATCCTGGTGGTCCAGCGAGATGGAGGTGATGGCGCAGGCGGCGGGGGAGACGACATTGGTGGCGTCCATCCGCCCGCCTAAGCCCACCTCAATAATGCAGATATCGGCGGGGGTGCGCGCGAACAGCCAGAAGGCGGCGGCGGTGATCGCCTCAAACACCGTGATCTCGTTGGCTTTGTTAGCAGCCTCGATCGCATCCAGCGCCTCGGCCAGTTGTTCATCGGTTACCAGGCTGCCCGCGAGGCGGATGCGTTCATTAAAGCGCAGCAGATGCGGGGAGGTGAACACATGGGCTTTAAGCCCGGCGGCTTCCGCCACCGCGCGGGCGATGGCGCAGACC
>JAGWIL010000164.1 GCA_028866335.1 Rhodospirillales bacterium | reverse complement strand
CCTGCTTCTGGTGCTTCGCCTGCCATTCCTTATACGGCATACCGTAGATAATCTCCCGCGCGTCCGCGTCGCTCAGCGCCAGCCCTTCGGCCTCCGCCGCCTCGCGGTACCAGCGCGAGAGGCAGTTCCGGCAAAACCCTGCCAGATTCATCAGGTCGATATTCTGTACGTCCGTCCGGGTGCGTAAGTGCGCAATTAATGCGCGAAATGCCGCTGCCTCCAGCTTTTCATTCATTGCTTCATCCAGCCTGGGGTTGCTCAAGGCTCTGCTCCCGCTCATAATCGCGCCGTGAAACTTCGTTCATCGCGCTATAAAAACCACCGTGCGGCCAGCCAGGCATCCGTTCAACGGCTCCTGAATGGCCTCGTTTTCCGTTTGGTAGCCTGCCGCAAGCCGCGGCCGGGCGCAATATCGCGTTCAGTGCCGGCAGGGATGCCAGGCGCTAAAGCTTTCCCACCGCGCCGGTTGCCTTTCGGCAGCCTGCCCCTTTTCCCCGCCTGAGGACATAATGGATAGATTGCGCCGCCACCGCCGTACCAAGATTATCGCAACTCTTGGCCCGGCAAGTTCGAGCCCGGAAATGATTCTGCAACTTTTCCAGGCTGGGGTGGACATGTTCCGGCTGAACTTTTCACATGGCAGCCACGAGGACCATGCCGAGCGCATCCGGATGGTGCGCGCCATTGAAAAGCAAACCGGCCGGCCGGTCGGCATTCTGGCAGATGTGCAAGGGCCCAAGCTGCGCGTCGGCACCTTCCAGAATGGTCGCGTGCAACTGCAAACCGGGCAGCAATTCAGGCTGGACATGGACCGCACCCCCGGCGACAGCAACCGCGTCTGCCTGCCCCACCCCGAGATCATCAGCACGGCGGAAATCGGGTCCACCTTGCTTCTCGATGACGGCAAGCTGCGGCTGCGCGTGCTGCACAAGCACGACGACCATCTCATCACCGAAGTAATCACCGGCGGCATGCTGTCTGACCGTAAGGGCGTGAACGTGCCGGATGTGATCCTTCCTATCCCGGTGCTGACCGAGAAGGACCGGGCCGATCTGGAGTTCGTGCTGCCGCTTGGCATCGACTATATCGGCCTTTCCTTCGTGCAACGCGCTGAGGACGTGATCGAGGCAAGAGACATCGCCGCCGGGCGCGCGCTCACCATGGTCAAGCTGGAAAAACCGCAGGGGATGGATAATCTCGACGCCATCATGGATGTGACTGATTCCGTGATGGTCGCGCGTGGTGATCTCGGCGTGGAGCTGCCGCCTGAGGAAATCCCGGTGGCGCAGAAACGCATCATCCGCGCCGCTCAGCTTCGCGGCAAGCCGGTGGTGGTTGCCACCCAGATGCTGGAGAGCATGATCTCCTCACCCGCCCCCACCCGCGCCGAAGCCTCGGACGTTGCCACCGCCGTGTTCGATGGCGCCGACGTGGTGATGCTCTCCGCCGAGAGCGCTGCCGGGCAATATCCGCGTGAAGCGGTGGAGATGATGGACCGCATCATCACCCGCGTGGAGAGCGACCAGGACTGGCGCATGGGGCTGGATGCCAAGCGGCTGCAACCGGAGAAGAACTCGCCGGATGCCATCGCCGCTGCCGCCGTGCAGGTGGCGCATACCATCAACGCCAAAGCCATTGTGGCCTTCACCGAATCGGGGGCTACCGCCCTGCGCGTGGCGCGTGAGCGGCCGGATTGCCATGTTATCGGCTTGACGATGAATGCGGGCATCGCGCGCCGCCTCTCCTGCGTTTGGGGCGTCCATGCGGTGGTTACCGATGCCGCGCATTCAATGACGGAAGCCGTTGAACAGGCTATGAAAATCGCCCGGCTGGAAGGCTTTGCCAAGGAGGGCGAGGAGATTGTGGTGGTGGCTGGCGTGCCGTTCGGCCAGGCTGGCACCACCAACGCGCTGCGCGTGGCGCGGCTTTAACACCCCTGCAATAAGATGAAAGTGGGGTAACCCACTTTCATCTTTGTTTTATTATGAAGGCGTTGAGCCTTTTCTTTGCAGCCAGCCCCACCTTGGCCATGGGGAATTTTGGCTGTAAGGGAAAAATATCTTAAGGCTCCGACAGGTTGAGGATTTCTGCATTGTACACACCACGCAAGGCCACCGCTTACGGCAAGGCCGTTCTTGGCTTGGGGGCAGCGGCTTTGGTATTGGCCGGGTGTTCCAGGCCAGCCCCAAAAACCGCGGCCGCGCCGCCTGCTGCGCCGGTTGGGCATGTTTACTCGGTCGCGGTGGATATGCCGCCGCCGGTTTCGCCCCGAATCAAATTCACGCCTACTGACAAGGAAAAATTTCAGCAGGCTTTCAACATCGTCGGGCTGAAATCAGCCCTGATGGTTGCGGCACTCTCCTGTGACGAACAGCCCCAATACGATGCCTTCATGACCAATTTCCAGCCGCATGTGCTGGCAGAGCAGCATCAGATGGATGCTTATTTCTATAAGGCCAGCGGCCCTTATAGCGGGCAGAAGATGGAGGATACCTTCATCACCTTGCTGGCCAACAACCAGTCCGTGGCTGGCATCGCGCAAGGGCAGATTTTTTGTGTAAATAACGATGCGGAATTTAAAGCCGTGCTGGCTTTGAAAACGCCTCAGGAACTGGATAGCTTCGTGACAGACGAACCGCCCTCCGCCCAGATGGCTAGCGCCGCACCAGCACAGTAACAAATCTCTCCAACAGAAAAACCCGCCTGATGGCGGGTTTTTATAACTTCAAATTATGATTTTGCTGCGACCAATAAACAAAATCGAATGATTGTACTCTAAAACGCCGCCTCTTCAAAAATCCGGGTCACGTCGCCGTTCCAGTCCCCGGAATAGCGCGCCAGCCAATGTTCAGCCTGGGTGGGCGCACCGGCAGCAATCTCTTGCAGCGGGGCCAGATAAAGCGTTTCGTCCCGCCCTTCCTGGTTCAGCCGGGCACGGGCCTTCAGCCCGCTGGCGGCAATGGCGACAACCTCTCTGGCAAGGTCGCGCAACGTACCCGCGCCAAACCGCGTGTTGATGCCGGTGGTGGGCACGGCGGCACGCAAGGCCAGAATCTCCGCATGGGTTAGCCCCTTCACCAACGCCTCGGCAGCGGCCAGAGCGGCTTGGTCGTAGAAAATTCCAGTCCAGAGAGCGGATTGCGCCAGCATCATCGCCCTGCTGCCGGAATCAGCCCCGCGGGTTTCGATGTATTTTTTCAAGCGCACATCCGGAAAAGCGGTGGTGGAATGGTCCGCGAAATCGCCGATGGTGGCGCGCTCGCCCGGCAGCGCATCCAGCCTGCCCACCATGAAATCCCGGAACGAGGCACCCGCCACGTCGTGATAAACGCCATCGCGGTAGACAAAATACATCGGCACATCGAGCAGCCAATTGGCATAGGCCTCAAAACCAAACCCCTCCTCGAAGATCATCGCCGGAATGCCGGAGCGGGCATTATCCGTATCGCCCCACACATAAGCGCGGTTGGAAAGCAGGCCGTTCGGCTTGCCCTCATAAAAAGGTGAATTGGCGAACAGGGCCGTGGCCAGAGGCTGCAGCGCGCTGCCCACCCGCATCTTCGCCACCATGTCGGCCTCGGAGGTGAAGTCCAGATTCACCTGCACGGTGCAGGTGCGCAGCATCATATCCAGCCCGCGCGTGCCGACTTTGGGCATATAGGCGCGCATGATTTTGTAGCGACCCTTTGGCATCCAATGAAAATCCGCGCGGCTGGCGGTGGGGTGAAAGCCCAGCGGCGCGAAGCCCAGCCCCAACCCAGGAGCAACCTCGTGCAGCCGGGCGATATGCGTGTCCAGCTCCGCCGCGGTTGCGTGCAGGTCGCGCAGCGTGGCGCCGGAAAGTTCGAACTGCCCGCCAGGCTCCAGGGAGAGTGAGGCACCGCCCTTGCCTTTCAGCCCGATGATATTGCCATGGTCGAGAATCCCCTCCCAGCCATCCCGCGCCTGGGTGGCGCGCAGCAACGCGCCAATGCCGCCAGGCCCTTCATAAGCGGGTGGAGCAAAGCCATCACGGCGGAAGCCGAAGGCCTCGTGTTCGGTGCCGATGGTGTAATCCGCCGGTGGTTTGCAGCCGGATTCCAGATAGGCCGCCAGATCTGAAACGCTGGTTATCTCGCGCGTGTCGGCGTCGCCGGGGTTAGACAAAGCTTTCGTTCCTTCAAAATCTCTAAGGCTGCGCCGCCAGAAGCAGCGCCAACCCGGCTATGGCGGCGGTCTCGGCCCGCAGGATGCGGTGCCCCAATGACACGCGTGTAATGATGGGTATGCGAGCGATAGCTTCAAGCTCTTGATCGGTAAAGCCGCCCTCCGGACCGATCATTAATGCGCTGGGTCCGGTGGCGGGGCCGAGCAGATTCGAGGTGCGGCGTTCATCCGCCACGTATAAATTCCGTTCAGGCCATGCGGCCATCAGTTTCATTACCTGAACGGGTTCGCGGATTTCCGGCACGTGCAGGCGCTCGCATTGCTCCGCCGCTTCAATGGCGATGGCGCGCAAACGCTCAAGATTCACATGGTCGGCATTGGTGCGGGCGGTGATGATGGGCTGGATGACGGAAACGCCCAGCTCCGTCGCTTT
>JAGWIL010000163.1 GCA_028866335.1 Rhodospirillales bacterium | reverse complement strand
TTCGCACTCGCTTACACGCGCAAGGTTTTGCAGCGTGACGGCACAAGAAGCGAGGAGGAAGTGACCGATTACGCGTTGCGGCTGTGGCGGGCAAAATTCGGAGAAGACGCGCCGCTGCCTGAATATTTTGTGACCGCGCAGGATTTGAACCCGGCGGAGCATGTGCGGATGCAGGCCGCCGTGCAGGCGCATGTGGACAGCGCCATTTCAAAAACCGTGAATGTGCCAGCGGATATTGGTTTTGAGGCGTTTCAGGAGGTTTACCTTGACGCTTACCGCAGCGGCTGCAAGGGCTGCACCACGTACCGGCCGAATGATGTAACGGGGTCAGTGCTGGAAGTGAAGCCACCTTCCGGCGAGAAGAAGCTGGCAACCAAACGCACCGATGAATACGGCCCGGAATTGCTGGTGCGCGCTGACAGATTGGTGGGGGCGACATATAAGCTGCGTTGGCCGGATAGCGAACATGCGATGTATGTGACGATTAACGATATTGAGCAGGATGGCGTGCGCCGGCCGTTCGAGATTTTCGTGAACTCAAAGAATCTTGAGCATTACGCCTGGGTTGTGGCCCTCACCCGGATGATCTCGGCGGTGTTCAGGCGTGGCGGCGAGGTGGCGTTTGTGGCCGAAGAGCTGAAACAGGTTTTTGACCCGCGCGGTGGGCAATGGGCGCAGGGGCGGTATGTGCCCTCGCTGGTGGCGGCGATTGGGGATTTGATCGAGCGGCATATGATCGAGACCGGGTTTCTGGTGCTGGATGATGAGCGGCTGCCCGTGCATGATAAAAAATCCCTGCCTAGTGCATCGCCTTTGGGAAGCCTGTGCCCGAAATGCAGCCAGCCGGGGCTGGTGCGCGAGGCGGGGTGCTTAAGCTGCCTGCATTGCGGATGGTCAAAATGCGGGTGAAAAGCCGCTCTGGCGTGTAGCGAGGCGCAAGGTGGCGCGGGCGCCGGATTCAACAACATCCCAGGCGGCATATAGCGTGTTGCCGTGCATGGCATGGCGGGTTGCAAGTTGCCGCCAGGTTGCATCGCCGGGGGGTTGGGTTCATTCTGTGGCGGATTGGCAGAACGCTTTGACGCGATGAGAAGGAGACAAGGATGATGCCCTTGCCAGACGATATGCAGGTTGCCGAAGCGCGCGGGGCTGGCGGCCCGGAGGTTTTGGCTGTTGGTCGCCGCCCAACCCCCGTGGCGGCAAAAGGCGAGGTGCTGATTGAGGTGGAATCGGCAGGGGTGAACGGCCCTGACATGATGCAGCGCAAGGGGTTGTATCCACCGCCGCCTGGCGCCTCAGACCTGATGGGGCTTGAGGTTTCTGGCAAAATTGTCGCACTTGGCGAGGGGGTGAGCGGTTGGCAGGTGGGCGATTATACCACAGCGCTCACCAATGGCGGCGGCTATGCTGAGTTTTGCGCCGTGGAGGCGAGGCATTGCCTGCCTATCCCCAAAAATGTGAGCACGCGCGACGCCGCCGGGCTGCCGGAAACTTTCTTTACCGTGTGGAGCAATATTTTCATCGGCGCGGGGCTGAAGGCGGGTGAGACGCTGCTGGTGCATGGCGGCGCGGGCGGCATTGGCACCACCGCCATTCAGCTTGGCCATGCGTTTGGCGCCAAGGTGTTCGCGACCGACACGCAAGCCGCGCGGTGCGATTTGTGCCGCAGGCTGGGGGCGGACCGCGTGATAGATTACGAGACGGAGGATTTTGTTGAGATTGTCCGCAAGGAGGCGGGCGGCGCTGATGTGATTCTGGATATTGTAGGCGGGCCTTATATCGAGCGAAACATCAAAGCGGCATCGCCGGGTGGGCGGATTGTGCAGATTGCGTTCGCCTTGGGCTCGAAGGTGGAGATTAATCTGATGCCGGTGATGCTCAAGCGCCTGGTCTACACGGGCTCCACGCTGCGCAGCCGCCCGGCGGATTTCAAAGCGAGAGTGGCGCAAGAATTGCGCGCGCAGGTGTGGCCGCTATTGGAAGCAGGCAAGGTGAAGCCCGTGACGAGCATGGTGCTGCCGCTTTCAAAGGCAGCCGAGGCCCATGCGGCCATGGAGCGCGCGGGGCATACGGGCAAAATTCTGCTGGTGCCGGACAGGTTGTTCTGACCAGGCGGTTTTGGTCGCTTTTCCCCGATATACACCGGCAGGGGGTCTGCCCTGATGTTTCCTGCCGGGATGGGCTGAGGTAAGAACCGCGCGTATGGACTCTTTCGATCAACCCGGCTCTGGCCTCTCGCAGAGACTTCCCCCCAGCAACGCCCAGGCTGAGCAGGCGCTGCTGGGCGCGCTGCTGGCCAATAATAAGGCGTTCGAGCGGGTTTCCGACTTTCTGACGCATGAGCATTTCGCCGACCCGATTCATGGCCGCATTTTCCAGGCCATTGCCCGGCGGTGCGAGCAGAACCAGGTAGCCGACCCGATCACGCTGCGCGCCGAGCTGGAGCATTCCGGCGTGCTGGAGGAGGTGGGCGGCACGGCGTATCTGGCGCAATTGCTCTCCGCCATGGTCGGCATCATCAATGCCGGGGATTATGGGCGGCTGATCCATGATGCCTGGCTGCGCCGCCAGCTTATCGATATTGGCGAAGTGACGGTGAACGACGCCTACGCTGCCGAGCCGGAGTTGGATGGCGGCGCGCAGATTGAAAAAGCCGAGCAGGCGCTGTTCAACCTCGCCACCAAGGGCGGCGCCGAGGGCAAGGGGATTTCTTTCCATGATGCGCTGATTCAGGCCATCGACCTGGCGGAAAAGGCGTTTCGCAACCAGGGTTCGGTTTCGGGGCTGGATACGGGCCTGCGGGATTTGAACAAGCGCACCGGCGGGCTGCATAAATCAGATTTGATTATTCTGGCCGGCCGGCCGGGCATGGGCAAAACCGCTTTGGCCACAAAAATTGCGTTTGGCGCGGCCAAGGCGATGCTGGCCAATGCCAGGGCCGACAACCCGAATGCGTTGGCCAAACAATGCGTGGCCATATTCTCCCTGGAAATGAGTGCTGACCAGCTGGCGACACGTTTGCTGGCCGAGGAAGCCAGGGTTTCCGGTGATAAAATTAGGCGCGGTGAAATCTCGACCAAGGATTTTGACACGTTTGTGCGCGTTTCCCGCGAGATTGCCGATATACCGCTGGTGATTGACGATACCCCGGCGATTACGCTCTCGGCCTTGCGCACGCGCTGCCGCCGCTTGCAACGCACTCAGGGGCTGGGGCTGGTGATTGTGGATTATCTGCAGCTCATGCGGCCATCCTTGGGCACCAGGCCGGAAAGCCGCGTGTTGGAGATTAGCCAGATTACGCAAGGGCTGAAGGCGATTGCGAAGGAGCTGGCGGTGCCGGTTATCGCCCTCTCCCAGCTTTCCCGCTCGGTTGAATCCCGCGACGACAAGCGCCCGCAGCTTTCGGATTTGCGTGAGTCAGGCTCTATTGAGCAAGACGCGGATATGGTGATGTTCGTTTATCGTGATGATTATTATCTGGCCCAGAAGGAGCCGAAGATCACCAGCTTTGAACGCGACGACAAGTTCCAGGAAGCGCATGAGAAATGGAAGGCGGATATGCAAACCGTCTACCAGAAAGCGGAGCTGATTATCGCCAAGCAGCGCCATGGCCCGACCGGCAAGATCGATCTGTTTTTTGAAGGCGAGTTCACGCGGTTTGCCGATTTGGATACGTTCCATGAGTGATGTGATGTTTTGACCGCTCAACTCGAAATTGACCTGGCCGCGATTGTTGAAAATTGGCGCTTTCTGGCGGGGCTGAATCAGGGCGAGACCGCCGCCGTGGTGAAGGCCGATGCCTATGGGCTGGGCGCGGCACAGGTGGCGCCGGTTTTGGCGGCTGCGGGGTGCAAAAGCTTTTTCACAGCGCATCTGGCCGAGGCAGTGGCGTTGCGGCCCTTATTGCCGGGCGCGCGGATTCTGGTGCTGAACGGGCTGGCGGCGCAGGCGGCGGCGGATTTCATCGCGCATGATATTATCCCGGTTCTGGGCTCGCTGGCTGAGATTGCACAGTGGCGGGCAGCGGCAGTGCGGCTGGAGCGCAAGCTGCCTGCGTTTTTGCATGTTGAAACCGGGCTGAACCGGCTGGCGATGCCCGCAAAGGAATGCGCGGCACTGCGGGCGGACCAGACGCTGCTGGACGGCGTTGTGGTTGATACGGTGATGACGCATCTGGCTGTGGCCGATGTGCCGGAGGATGAGCGCAACCAGCGCCAGTTACAGGATTTTCTGACCATGGCGGCGGCGTTTGCAGGGGCGAAGCGTAGCATCGCCAATTCGGCGGGCATGTTTCTGGGGGCAGGGTTTCACCAACACCTTACCCGCCCAGGGGCCGCACTTTACGGGCTGAACACTAGCCCAGCGCAGGGGCGCGCCATGCGGCCGGTGGTGCGGCTGAGCGCGCCGATTTTGCAGATACGCGAAATTCAGCCGGGCGAGCAGGTTGGTTATGGGGGCACCTGGGTGGCGGCGCGCCCCAGCCGGATTGCGACCGTTGGGGTGGGCTATGCTGACGGGTTGCACCGCGCGCTTTCCAGCCGTGCGACGGCCTGTTTTGACGATACCCCCGTTCCCCTGGTAGGCCGGGTATC
>JAGWIL010000162.1 GCA_028866335.1 Rhodospirillales bacterium | reverse complement strand
CAAAATTTATCTGCGCGGGCGAGAGACGGGTGGGATGATCGAGCTGGCGGTGGAGGATGAGGGGCCGGGCATTCCAGACGGCAAACTCGATTCCATTTTCGACCGGTTCTATTCCGAGCGGCCGCAGAATGAGCAGTTCGGCAGCCATTCCGGGTTGGGGCTTTCCATCTCGCGGCAGATTGTGGAGGCGCATAAAGGCCGGATTTCGGCTGAAAACCGCCGGGATGAGGCCGGGCAGGTAATAGGCGCGCGCTTTGTTATCAGGCTGCCCAAGGCGGGAGACTAGCATGCTGTGCAGCGCCAGATGAGCGGCAAGATTGACGGGCCGAAGGCTTCGAAACCCATGCGGAAGGCTGATATTCCGGCGTTCCTCACCGCCATAGCGCGGGGCAATGATGACCCGCGAACGGAGCTGGATTACGGCACGCCGTTTCAGCTTCTGGTGGCGGTGGTGCTTTCGGCCCAGGCCACGGATGTGGGGGTGAACAAGGCGACGGCCGGGTTGTTCGCCGTGGCGCCGGACGCGGCGGCGATGGCAGCGCTTGGGGAAGCGGGGATCGGCGAGAAGATTAAGACCATCGGCCTATGGAAGGCCAAGGCGAAGAACGTGGCGGCGCTGGCGGTGATGCTGCTGGAACGCCATGGCGGCGAGGTGCCGGGTGAGCGCGAGGCGCTGGAGGCGCTGCCAGGCGTGGGGCGCAAAACCGCAAATGTGGTGCTGAACGAGATTTTCGGGATGCCGACGATGGCGGTGGACACGCATATCTTCCGGCTCGGCAACCGCACTGGCATTGCGCCGGGCACCACGCCGCGCATTGTGGAGGATGCGCTGGTGAAGCGCATCCCGAAGGAAATGCTGAAACCGGCGCATTTATGGCTGATTCTGCACGGGCGTTACGTGTGTAAAGCGCGCAAACCGGAATGCTGGCGCTGCGATGGCGCGGCGTGGTGTACGTTTAAGCCAAAGACGGTTCATCCGGGGTAAAATCTAAAATTTTGAAAGACTAAACGTGCCGATAAAAGCAATAAAAACGGGGCATCTCAAACATGCGATTGCACTCGCAGTGTATGGCTTTCTTTCTTTTGTTTTGGTCGACCATGGCGTTTCAATTACGCGAAACCTATCCGGGCAGGGATCGGACCCGTACGCGTTTTTATGGTTTCTGGCGTGGTGGCCACATGCGGTGATGGCGCATCTCTCGCCCATCATCACGAATATCGTATGGTACCCAGTCGGTGTTTCCTTGGCCTGGCTTACCGCAGTGCCGGCCTTGTCTTTTATGTTTGCTCCGCTCACGGCCCTCGCGGGGCCGGTTGTCAGCTATAATGTTCTGGTCATTCTATCTCCGATACTTTGCGCCTGGTTTGCGTATCTGGTCTGTTTTTACCTGACGAGTGATTTAGCTGCATCTTTGATCGGAGGTTTCCTTTTTGGCTTTTCAACTTACGAAATGGCGCAAGACACCGCTGCTTTGAACTTGAGTACGGCTTTCTGCGTACCAGCTTTGTTGTTAATTATTCTACGCCGCCTGGATGGCTCATTGTCCCGCAAATGGGCTGTCGGTTTCAGCGTCATATTACTAACCATGCAGTTTTACATTTGCATCGAGGTTTTCGCGACCATCTTTGTGTTTGGCGGCATTGCCTGGATGCTTGGTAGTTTATACGCTGCGGACCATCGACCGGCATTACGCCGCCTGGTTGTCGACGCCATGTTTGCAGCGCCTTTTGTCACAATCGCGGTGGCGCCATTCCTTATTCCGATGGCGTACACATATAACCTTGTGCACCTTCCCGCCGCATGGCCATATTATTATACGGCGGATTTGTTGAACCTGATTATACCGTCTCAAGGAAATTTATTCGGCTGGCCGTTTTTGTTTCTCTCCCACCATTTCAATGGTGGCGTGCAGGAGCAAGACATCTACCTGGGATTGCCGTTGCTTCTGTTGATTTGGCTTTTCGCCCTGGAACAATTTTCGCAGGCTTCGGGTCGCCTGTTGATCGTATGTTTTTTGGTGTTCCTGCTATGCAGCTTCGGGCCATGGCTGTGGATAGGAGGGCATTTTTCTGCCATCGCCTTGCCGTGGCTTCTGGCTGTGCATCTGCCACTCCTGGGAAGCGCGCTGCCGACACGGTTTGCGTTGTTTGTTTCATTGACGGCAGCGATCATAGCGGCATTATGGCTCGCCGGCTTACAACGGCGCTGGGCCCGGTTTACCCTCGGGCTTATCTGCTGCATTACGCTCTTGCCACGCCCACACCCTTGGAGCCCACTGCCGTATTCGGCATTTTTTGCGCCGGGGCGGGTGCAGGCTCTGCTAGGTCCAAACCCTCGTATTTTGATTTTGCCTTTTGCCATCAAGGGACCATCGAGTTACTGGCAGATGGAAAATCATTTCGGTTTTACTCAAATTGGTGGTTACGTTGGCTTCCCGCCAGAACCCATGCAAAAGTACCCGGCGGTATTTGAAATGTTCGCGAACGACATGAAACCCAGTTTTGTGCCCGATTTCGTACAATTTTGTCAGGCTATGCATACACAGTATGTAATTGTTGGGCAGGGCGCAGACCAGGCAATGGTCAAGGCTATTTCAGGGCTTAATTGGCCCACGCAAAAAATCGACGACGTAACCGTGATCATGGTGCCATCCCGATAGATACAAGGCATGGGCGGTAGCACTGCCGCTACGGGCAGGTTGCGACACAAAGCAGGGAAAGCCCAAACGGCAAGTTGTATCTCTTCAGGAGTGGCCTCTCCATTTGGAACACGGCCTTCATCGCCGCGTTGACCGGCGCTGCCGGAACATCTGCCCCCGTTGCTATTTTTGCGTCTCTAACCCGGTCATAGCAGCGCGCGACATAGGCGAGCGGGAATAAAATAGCGTTAAAATGGGTAATCCGGTCGATTGTAAATCCTGCCGCCTCAACGACCGCGGAAAGTGTTTTTTTGGAATATCTGCGCTTATGATGAAGAAACTCATCGTGGCGGCTCCACATCGACGGGCAAGCTGGCACGGATATCAAAATCCTGCTGCCCTGCTTGGCAACGCCGTGTGCGGATTTCAGGAACTCTAAATCCTTATCGACGTGTTCAAGAACATCAAATAGGCAAATGAGGTCGAATGGCCCACTATCCTCCGGTAAATCGTTTGGGAACGCGCCTCTTGTCACGCGGGCATGGTCTTCGGCTTTTTGCTGGGCGATACTTGCTCCCTCGGCTGAGGGCTCAATCCCGTCAACAATTCCGAACGCTGAAAGCATTTTAAGGTTACCGCCGGTTCCGCATCCGATTTCAAGAATTTTCGATTTCGTAATGAGGTTCATAGAGCGGATGCGATCCTGCAGTATTTGACGGCGAACGCTAAACCACCAGTGGATTTCTTCTGCATTAGCCATATCGAAATAGGCTTGTTTCTCCATCGTCTTTCTCGCTCCGCCGTAATCGATCCATAAAGAAATTCATCGATAGAACAAGCCAATGGCTGAGCAATCATTTTTTAGCGGAATGCATGACTTTATCACCAAATACTAATATTGGCTTATTAGTATTTGGTGTCGCGCATTTTATTGACAGAACAAATATAGAACATCGAGCGCTTCGACATCATCAAATCCTGAATTCTATCAGGATGCTGAACGGTGTTAGCCCTGAAATGCAGCGTCAATTTCCGGCCGTGAGAGATGCGCGGCGGCGTTGGCGATTGCCTTGATTGAGACCGCGAAGGCGATGGCAATGGCGGCGCGTTTGTCGTATCCCACTGCTTTTAGCGCTTTAATGTCGCTATCCGAGGGCTGGGTGCGGTTGACTACCAATGCGGTGGCGAAGCGGCGGACAGCCTCCAGTTTTGGGTCGGCGAGTGGCGCGCCGCTGCGCAGTGCTTTTACCGTTTCGGCTGCTGCGCCGAGCTTGCCCGCCAACGTGGCGTGCACGGCAACGCCGTAATTTGCTTCATTGGCCTGACTGGCGGCGACCAGCGCCACTTGCTGCGCGATGGGGTCCAGCGAGGTGGCGCCCAGGGCCTTTAACATCTCGATATAGATGCCCAACACCGCGGGCTCGGCGGCGATGGCGTAGCCTAGATTGGGCACGAAGCCGAATACCGCGCGCATCGTTTCGAAATGTGGTTGTGCTTCGGCGGGTGCAGAGTTTTCTTCCAGAGTGCCGAACAATGCCTCGCCCTGCTCGGCATCGAGCACGCGGGTCAGGAAATTGCGGATGATGGCAGCGGCCTCGTCGAGATGGGTTTCAAGAACGAAGTGCCCGGCATCGAGGAAATGGATTTCGGCATCCGGAATGTCCCGCCGGAACGCCTCTGCCCCTGGCGGCAGGAAGAACGGGTCATTCTTGCCCCAGACCGCGAGGAAAGGCGGGCGGCGGGTGCGGAAATATTCCTGGAAGCTTGGATAGGCGCCGATATTGCTCTTGTAATCCCCGAAAAGGTCAAGCTGGATTTCGTCGCTGCCGGGGCGGTCCAGAAAATGCTGGTCGAGCGTGAAGGATTCCGGGGCGATCAGTGAAAGATCAGTCTCGCCATGCTGGTACTGGAATTTGGTGGTGTCGGCTGAGAGAAAGGCGCGAAGATTGTTGCGGTT
>JAGWIL010000161.1 GCA_028866335.1 Rhodospirillales bacterium | reverse complement strand
CTTCACCCGCAGCAAAGCCCGCATTTCCGCCAATGCGGCGTGCCAGCGCAAGGCCAGTCCATAATTGCCGCCCTCCGGCAACCCCCGCGCAGCCGGGGCATCAGCCGGAAACTCAGTGCGGTTGAAATAAGCCGCCAGCCCGGTTGGCAACACGCCGGATTGCAATCGTGCGGCAACAGCTTCAGGCAGCAGCGCCGCGCCGGCAAAAGGCGGGCCGGTGAAGAATTTGGAGCCGGTGACTAGCACTGTGGCACCTAAATCAAGATAAGCCCGTACCGAAATGGGCGATAGTCGGGCCTGGCAGGCATCCAGCACGATATCAAACGCCTCGCCATAAACGCCCCGCAGCCGGGCCAAAAATGTAGGGGAAGGCGCCAGCAATCCGGTTTTGGAGAGGTCCAGGCCGTGCAGGATCACCCGTTTGCCTGCCGCCAGCGCGCTGGCCAAAGCGGCTTCAATTTCCGCCTCAACCACTGCCATTGCCCGCAAGGCACCGGAAGCATTCCGCAAAGCAATATTGGCAAGCGTTGTGTCCGGCCGGAAGCCCTCAATCGGCGCCTCGCAGGTCACGTCATGCCCCAAAGCCGTATCCACGGCGAAATGCAGCCCACGCGCGGCCATCGGCACGCCGCGCCCGGTTTCCTCCGGGGCAATCAGGATGTTCAGGATAGGTTTGTCCGTTCCAGCCAAATGGGTCAGCGCCAGGGCCAGTAATTCCGTATCGGTGCCGGAAGCCGCGAGCACAATTTCCTCGCCCGCCGCCAAGCCAAAACCCCTGGCGATGCCCCGGCGGGCAGCGGCAATGCAAGCACCCACCGCTTTGCGGCCGGGGGTGCCGCGCAGCAAGGCAGTGGTTACCGCCAGCCGCGCCCTGTCAGCGGCAATATAGCCCCGCGCCGAGGAGGATGAGGCGGTGGAGGACGCGAAGGTAATCGCCCAGGGGCGGGGGCGATGGCTGCATCCATATCCGTTCAGGGCGGTTTTCGGGTCTCGGGCAAGGCGGATATCACCGCCGGTTTCCATCAGCGCATCGGCGGTGCCAAGCAGCCCCCAAACCTCGTGCAACCGCTCGGCCGCCACGGCACTCAGCCCGAACAGCCGGGCCAGGCAAAGCGGCCCAGGGGAAATTTCCGCCGCCATCGGCACCCGCCAAAGCGGGTTCTCAGCACCCGGCAAATCCTCTTCACCCATGACGAAAACCGCGGCAGCCCTGGCAGCGGCAGCACGCGCCAAGCCTGGCTCCACGCCATGCGCGGCAAGCCAGGCGCTTTCGGCCTCCTGGCGGCGCAAGAGCGGATGCTGCGGTCCACCTTCTGGCAGATGGTTTCGCAACGCGGCGAGCTCGGTTGCATGGTCAAGGCCCGTTTCTGAAAATTGCCCGGTTTTACCCGCTCGCTGCGTCGCAGAATGCATGTTCACTCCAGCCTTGCCCGTTAAACTCTTAACCGAAACCCCCACCATCGCCAAAAAAGCCGAAAAACTGGAAAATAGGAGGAGATTTTTGCTTTTTAGCCCTCTGCTCTACCAAAATAGAGGTTAACATTTTCCGCCATAGCGTTTAAGCACAGCCTGATTTTTTGCGGAGCACGTAACCTTGGCGACGATGTATACCGAGACGGTGAAAACCGTTCGGCACTGGACTGACAGGCTGTTCAGCTTCACCACCACGCGCAACCCTGGGCTGCGCTTCATCAACGGGCAATTCGTGATGATCGGCCTGCCGGTAAACGGCCGACCGCTGCTGCGCGCCTATTCTCTGTGCAGCGCCAATTACGAGGACCAGTTGGAGTTTTTCTCCATCAAGGTGCCTGATGGGCCGCTCACCCAGCATTTGCAGAAGCTCAGCCCCGGCGATGAGATCATCATCGGTGGCAAACCCACCGGCACGCTCATTCAAGACAATCTTTCACCCGGCAAATATCTGCTGATGCTCTCCACCGGCACCGGGCTGGCGCCATTCGTGAGCATTATCAAAGACCCTGACGCTTATGAGCGTTATGAGAAGATCATCCTGGTGCATGGCTGCCGCCATGTCGCCGAGCTTGCTTATGGCGAAAAGGTCGTCGAGGAATTGCGCCAGGACGAAATCTTCGCCGAAATGGCGCAGGAAAAGCTGCTCTACTATCCCACGGTAACGCGCGAGGAATTCCGGCACACGGGCCGCATTTCAGCATTGCTGGAACAAGGCAAGCTGGAAGCCGACCTTGGCCTGCCCGCGCTGAACAAAGAGGATTACCGCGTGATGCTATGCGGCAGCCCGCATATGCTGGCGGAACTGCAAGCCATGCTGGAAGCACGCGGCTTTGAAGAAGGCAACCATTCCGAACCGGGGCAATTTGTGATCGAGAAGGCCTTCGTCGACAAATAAGACCTCACCGGATAGCCCGCGCTATCCGGTGGCCGCGCTGGCTTTAACCGCAGATTCCATCCTGCTGGCCAAGCACCGAACAGCTCGCGTAGTTCACCGCCGGGTCGTAGAGCACGATGGTGATGCGCGAGCCCGCAGCCTGCACCAGGCTCGGTTTGCCCAGCGCATGTGCGGGGCCGAAGAATTCCTTCGCTGTGCTGGTATTCTGCCCGGCATGGCCATATACCACCCAAACGCGCTTACCTGCCCTAACCGCCTGCTCCGCATGGGTAAGGTCGCCATCGGCATCTTTCAGCACAACGGCCTGGGCATCATGCGGCATGTAGAGCTGCAAAATCGGCAACGCACCGGTATCTGAAAGATAAACCACATCACCTGGGTTAACCTCACCCGCGAGCATCCTGGCCGCCACATCCCAGCGCGGCTTGGTCTCCACATGATAATAAGGCGTTAAATTAGCCAATAATACCGCTGCGGCACCTGCCACAGCCAGACGGGTTGCCAATACTTGCCGCCCTTCGAGCAGCATTGCTGCGCCCACCCCGACCAGAATTGCGAAGGGTGCTGCACTCCATAATAAATAGCGTGGCAACAATATCGGCTGGCGCAGCGAGATCAGCAGAAACAGGCAGGGCAGAAACAGAAAAGCGATGCCAAGCACAACCAGCAGGGGCGGGCGGCGGCGCAGCCCCCACCCTGCGGCGCACAGCGCCAGCATCATCACAATGTCAATTATCCATGCAAGGCCGGGCACTGCATGATGGCTCAGGAACCGGTAGGAAACCCAATCCGCCACATGCATGAAATAAACCGCACCGAAATTATACCATACCCGGGCGGCATCCAGCGGCGGAATCCAGCCCAGGCTGTGGGTAACCGTCTGTGTCTGGAAATACAGCAACAGCGCGTAAAACGGCGCGGTGAGCACAAATATGGCGGCATCGGCCAGCAGCACATTGCGCAAAAACCCTCGGCGCTCCCGCATGAAAGGCAGCAATGCCACAAAAATCAAAGTCGCGGCCAGCAACCAGGGCAGCCCGTCCCCCAGCACGTCCATCGCCGCGGCGGTTCCCAATATGTAGCAAAGCCAGCCTGACTTTGCCGCTTTAAGCTCCCGTCCCGCGGCTGGCAGGTCCTGTGCCAGCCGGGTCACGCCATACAGCGCCACCAGAATCAGCGTCATAACAAGAGTGTAAGACCTCGCCTCCTGCGCGAAAGCCACCACCGTAGGCGAAAGGCCCAAAATCAACGCCGCCAGCACGCCTGCCAGCCGCCCCGCCACGCGCGCGGCAATCATGAACACCAGCATTACGGCGATAGCGCCGAACACAGCCGAAGGCAGCCGCAACCAGAATTCTGGATGCGCCAGATGGGTAAACGGCGAAAGCATCAAGAAAAAGCTGGGCATATGATGGTTCTGGAAAGAATCCAGCATCAGCGCGACAGGTTTCAGCGATGCCCGTTGAAAGGTTAGCACCTCATCGAGCCAGAAAGGGCGGGCGCCGAGCTCAAGCAGCCTGGGCAGCAATGCCAGCACAAAAACGCCAAACGGCCAAGCCAGGCCAGCCACGCGCGAGGCGCTTGCCGGTAACTTGGCCACTTTGGCCGGGGGCTCGGGGGAAACTGAAATGCTCACGCGCTAACCTGGGTTTGTATCTGCAGTTGCGATTCCGGAACCTGCTCGGGCCGCCAGTCCCGGAAGAACGCGCGGCCGATGGCTCCAGCAAGCTCCTGCAAATGGATCTGCACAACATCCAGATAGTCATGCAGCCCCGTGGCGAGAATATGGCTGAGTGGCTTTTCCAGCAACAACTCGCGCAGCATCTCCGCCCGCTCTGTTGCCTCCTCCCCGGCGGCAAGGCCAAAATGGCGGCGCAAATCGTCGAGATGGGCCTCAATCCGGCGCACGCAATGCAATGCAGCCCGCGGACTGGCTGGGTCACGCAACAGAAAATGCACCACATCCTCGGGGGAGAATTGCGCACGGGAAAGGCGCTTGAACGCATGATACCCCGCCGCCGCCCGCAGAATCACGTTCCACTGGGTCAGCTCCGCCACGCGTTTTTCCTCGCGCCCCGGTGGCAGAATGGCGGTGTATTTAATGTCGAGCATACGCGTGGTCTGGTCCGCGCGCTCAAGCAGCCTGCCCAGCTCGTAAAAATACCAGCCCTGGTCGCGGTAGAATGTGCCCTGGGTGATGCCGGTATGGGCCTGCACGCCTTCTTTTATCTTCGTGCACAGGCGTGAAAGCGCATCGCCCTC
>JAGWIL010000160.1 GCA_028866335.1 Rhodospirillales bacterium | reverse complement strand
TGACGGACGGCTCGGGCCGCAGACCATCGAGGCGCTCAAGGCGGTTGACCCTGACCGCTTCGTAGCGCGCTTCGAGGCGATGCACATGCTCTACCTGACGCAACTCCCCGGCTGGTCAGCATTCGGCAAGGGCTGGGCGCGGCGGCAGGCTTCGACAATCTTGCAAGGGGTGAAATGATGGACGCAGCAAGCGTGGCAGTGGACGTGGGCGAGGCCCTTGTCGGCGGTCCTGTCGGGATCGTGGCGGCCTTGTCCGACTTCGTGCCGGGCCTGATCGGCTACTTGGCCGGGCCGAAAGCGGGCGCTGTGGCGACGCAGGCGGTGGAAGTCGCCAAGGCCGTGACCGGCACGCAGACCGGCGATGCGGCGCTGTCGGCGCTCCGTGCATCTCCCGATCTGGTGCTGAAGTACCAGGAACTGATGCAAGCCAAATTCTTGCAAGTCGAGAAGGACGCGCACGAGGAACGCATGGCCCTGATTGCGGCCGATCAGGCGAACGTCCAGGCCGACGCTTCCGACCGCGACAGCGCCCGCAAGCGCGAGGAAGCCGTCCGCGACTGGATGCCCGGCATCCTGGCTTTCGCCGTGACCTGTGGCTTCTTCGGACTGCTGGCCTACCTGCTGCGCTTCCAGGTCCCGGAGGACAACCGCGACGTGCTCAACATCCTGCTCGGCAGCCTCGGAACCGCATGGCTGAGCATCATCGGCTACTACTTCGGATCGAGCCTGTCGAGCGCGAAGAAGGATGCGGCCATCAACACTGCGCTCAGCAAATGACCGGAGGCATCGGCGGCACCGGAGCTCCGTACATCTCCACCCTCTACGACGTTCAGCACTCGCGCCCGTTCGCGCAGCACGAACAGGGGCCCGACTCGAACACCTTTGCCCACATCCTGGCGGCCTGCGCCATTCGGAGAGCCCAGCATGCAACGCCCGACATGCAGCGACTGCACCTTCTACGACGACGCCGGCAGCAAGAAGAAGGACCACGGCACCTGTAATTTCGAGCGGGTGGCGACGGACCTATCTGAGTCCGGCTACATCACGACTCCACGCCCCGATACCTGCGCCACCGACGTGCGCTGCTGCGATTTCCTGCCGCTCATCCCCTCCCACTGACGATCCACAAGGACCGCCACATGTCTGCCATTGGCACGTTGACTGACCTCGAACAACGCATCCGCGAATCGTTCCTGAAGCACCGCAGCAACCAACTGGTGGCAGCCGAAGTCGGCTGCGCCATCCGCACCGTGTACGAGATGCGCAAGCGGATCGAAGCCAAGACGGGCGTCAAGCTCGACTGCGCAAAGCCGAAAGTCGCCGAGCGCCAAGACATCCACGTGACGCCGCCGCCTGTCAGCGGCACGACCATTGCGGACATCCTGAGCCACAAGCGCAAGATCTTCGCTGACCAACTCGCGCACAAGGAACGGCGCAGGTTGATCCAGGTGAAGGTCAAACGCCCCGGCCCCTTCGGGATCGTGGTCTACGGCGACCCGCACGTGGATGACGATGGCTGCGACATCGGGCGGCTCGAAAGCGACTTGGCCGTGATCAGCCGGGACAATCACATGCTCGGGATCAACATCGGCGACCTGACCAACCGATGGACTGGCCGGCTGATGCGACTCTATGCGAACCAGACGACCACACTTGAGCAGGCGCGCGAGTTGATCGAGTGGATGTTGCATGGTCGGAACTGGCTCGCGGTCATTCTCGGCAATCACGACCTTTGGGAGAATGGGGCCGACGTGATCAAATGGGCCATGAAGGACTCTGGGTCCGCCGTCGAGTCGCACGGCGTCAGGATGCAACTCAACTTCCCCGATGGTGCGCCGCCGATGCGCATCCACGCGCGCCACGACTTCCCAGGCGGCTCGCAGTACAACCCGACGCACGGCCTCGCCAAGGAACTGCTGTGGGGCTTCCGCGATCACCTGCTGCTCGCCGGCCACCGCCATATTGACCACTACCAACTGATCGCCAATCCCGGAGAGGATTTCCCCTCACACCTGGCGCGCGTGTCGGGCTACAAGGTCGCCGACGACTATGCCGACGAACACCATTTCCGCGAGAACCGCTTTGCGCCGGCCGTTGCCTTCGTCGTCCAACCCAATCACCCCGTCCCGGTCGAACGGCTGAAGCCCTATTGGGACCTCGAAGCCGCCGCCGACTTCGTGGCATTCCTGCGCAAGAGGAAAACCGCATGAGCAAAAACCTCAAGGTCCAGGTCGGCGGCGACCACTACAAGGGCATGCCCATCCAGCCGGTGGAGTTCATCGTCGCCAACAACCTTGGATTCCTGGAGGGTAACGTGATCAAGTACGTGTGCCGGTACAAGGCCAAGGGCGGGATGCAAGACCTGGAGAAAGCCCGGCACTACCTCGACATGCTCATTGACCAGTCGAGGGGGCTGCTGCTGGAGTCTCCCAACAAGCCGCTGGGGTGACTTCCAATGAGCCGGTGTAATCCCGGTGAAGATTTCCGCCAATTATGCCGATTCTGGCCGATGCGGTCCGATGTAGCGCGCTGATTATTCGCAAGTTTCGGACGGCGCAGCGACCTCGACTGCCTTCACACGGCAGCGCTTTTTCGCTGCCGACGTGGGCTCCGTGGAAGCCCGGTGTAATTGCGGTGAAGATGGGCGGTTAACTCAGCGGTAGAGTGCCACCTTCACACGGTGGAAGTCACTGGTTCGATCCCAGTACCGCCCACCATCTTCATCCGCCGAAGGTCTTTCTCAGCGCCTCGGCTTGCTGGCTGATCTGCATGTGCGCATACCGCTTGGCGGTGACGGCGGGCGTGGAGTGTCCCAGCACCTTGCTGACGGTGTACAGGTCGGCTCCAGCCTGGATCATCAGCGATCCACATGACCGGCGCAGGTCATGGAATGTGGCCCACGGCATCTTCGCCGCGATGCGCGCCCTTCCCCACCCCGTCTTGAGTCCCTCGTAGGTCAATGGCACCGGCACATGTGCTAGCCACGGCCGCAGCGGCTCAATGATCGGCACTAGCCTAGTTTGCAGCGTCTTGGTGTTTCCCTTGCGCACCACCAGGGCATCGGCCTGCACGTCCTCCGGGCGTAGCTTCAGGATCTCGCCCCGGCGCATGCCGGTGTAAATGGCGATCCAGATGCAGGCGCGCACAGATTCAGACGCATGGCCGGCGATCGCCTCCACCTGGGCAATGGTAAGGGTCACGTCGCGCTCGTTGTTCTCGGGCAGCCGGCGAATCCGCGCGCCCTGATCAACGTCGATATCGCCCCGCTCGAAAGCCATTCTGAGCGCCTTCTTCAGCGTGCCCAGGCTGCGATTGATCGTGGCGGGTGCGTAGTCCTCCGCCAGATCGTCCAAGATCGCAGCAGCGGCCTCCGTGGCCTGACTGGCGCGCATTCCATCGATGACTGTCCCGATGCGATTTGCGTGGTGCTCGGCAGTGTCTGGGCTGCGCAGGGTCTTGGCGTGCTCGATGTAGATCGCCATCAGGTCGGTTAGGAGTGGGTCGGCTCCGCGCGGACCAACTTCAACGGACTGCCTGAGTCTGGCTTCTGCCGATTGCGCATCCGCCTTTCCCGAGCCTGGCGGGAGGCGGCGGTGTAGTCGCCGGCCCGCGATGCAGACTTCGGCGTGCCAGCGGCCCTGGCTGTCTTTGCGGACTGGCATTGCTCCCTCTCTCCAAGCCATGCGGCAACGCTAGCCGCGCTGAAACGGACCATCTTGGCTCCGACCGGGATGAACGGCAAGCCCTCCCCCATGAGCCTTTGCAGCTGCCGGCGACTGACCTTCAGCAGATCGGCCAGTTCGTCGGGCGTCAAGAGCGTTGGCGTCACCACCCCTCCCCAATCATCGCAATCCTCAACTCCGCGCAGTTGCACGGCCTCCCGTTCTGAGCCCGGCACTCGCGGTAGTGCGCATGGCTCGGCGTCAGCAGGTTGCGCACGCGGCACTGGTCGCGGGTCCACGATGCCTTGATGCGTCCCCACGCGATGTTCTCGGTCAAGCGCATACCCGCACCGCCGAGAGCGCCAGGGCCGCGCAGACTGCCGCCACGGAGAGCGCCAGCAGGTACAGCATGCCGATGGCGCAGGCCCGTGCCAGGATGCGGGCGAGGGCTTCGTTCATGGCGCGTCACCCTCGGCGCTCGTGAAATCGCTCGCAGGGCCGGTAGCGCTCGATTTGGCGATCTCGGCAGCGGCGCGGACGATGGCGCGGCGGGTAGATGCGTACACATCGCCGGTATGCGGCTCCTTGATGATGTTTCCCAGGAACGAATCGTGCGAGCATTTCGACATGTTGCCGCCCTGCCACACTTCAAGGTCGACGCGCACCGCAAGCCGCAGCGCATCGCCGTCGTCAGTGAGCGGATTCCAGTTGTAGCCAAGCTCGACGCACCAGGGCCAATATTCTCCGTGCACGTCGAAGTGCTCGTGCAGCGTCAGCCCAGCAGCCTTCGCGGCCATCTCGATCAGCGCGCGATCACTCATGCCCCTCTCCCGGCGTGTCCTGGGCTGGCAACAGCAAGAACGACTTGCCGCAGTGCTTGACATTGTGGAACGTGATGCCCGGATGCTCGGCGCGCACCCGGGCCATCGCTTGCTCTGCGGTGTCGCAGAACACCTGATAGACGAAGTTCTG
>JAGWIL010000159.1 GCA_028866335.1 Rhodospirillales bacterium | reverse complement strand
GCCGCCCGCGACGCGAAGGAAAACGCGCTGGCCAAGCAGATGGAAGCGGCCTTGCTTACCATCGCGCTTCAGGCGAGCACGATTTCCAATAATCGTTCCGCATAAGCAGCCATGGCATGGGCAGCGACGTAATCAACCCGAGCAGTTTCAGTATTTCCTGTTTTTAACAAGGTTTTTTCCAAAGCCATGGAAATTTCTTCCGGGTTCGGTTTGTCAGCCACATGTATTACATAATCCGGCGCGTTGATATTCTCCGCCAGATCGCGGCTTGCCACGCTGGGTGGCCCGGCACCGATGCAATCCTGCAATGCCGCCGAAATCCCACCCGGTTGCCCTACCCGCAATTGCAACCCGGCATCTGCCGCGGCCAGCCAGGCGCGATAATCCGCGTCACTCAAAAATCCGGTTATTATCACGCCATCATTGCCCGTCAGGTCTATTTCCATCTGCGCCTCGCCAGCAAAAACCAGCTTTGCCTCGGGCATCCGGGCTTTCAATAAGGCAAAAGCCGCAAGTGCCTCGGCAATGCCCTTGCCCGGCACCAGAAACCCGAATGAGACGATCAGCTTTTCAGCAGGCCCAATGCCAAACCTTTCCCGCGCCGCTTCACGTTCCGCTGGCGTAATCGGCGCGTGCTGCCGCATCATCGGAAACGGCAAACAATGCGTTTCAACGCCAAACCGCTCCCGGCATAACGCCATGGGCTGGGGGGCGTGAAACATTAGCGGCCTTGCCGCCCGCGCCAACGGCCCCAGGAAGCTCGCTTCGCGTTTGGTCTCATCCCTGGCCCAGTCTGCAATTTCCACTTTTGAAACATCTCGGCCCAGCTCCGCTGAGGCCATCTCTGCTGCCACGCCCAGGCCGCGAGACGTCGCCATCCCCAGCAGCCGCGCATCATGGCATAACGCCGCTGCACCATAACGCAGGCAAAGATCATAAATCTCGCCATGCAACGGCGCATTCCCAATCACGCACAGTACGGCATCATATTGCCCATCCTGCACGGTCAGTGGCGAATATGGCGCCGCCGAGAAAACATCCACATCCGCCAGTTTGCGTAACTCCACCAACAACGCGGCAGAATGGTCCGCCACGCCGCTGCGCGCCGGGGGCAGGGGGGTCAGCAGCGCCAATTTTGGCCGTTTTGCTACCACTGGCTTCGGGCTTAAAGTCGAAAACACCTTGTCGGCAACGGCATTTTCCGCAAACGGCGCGGCCAGCCCCGCCTGTGCTGCCACCATCTCTTCACGCCTGGCCAATGCCTCTTCCAGCAACCGCGCCAGCCCTGCAGCATCATCAACGCCAAATAAAAATCGCGCCGGCAACAAAGCCCGGTGCGGTGGAATATCCGATGCGAGAGAGGGCACGCCCGCCTTGCAAGCCTCCACCACCGGCATGGAAAACCCCTCCGCCTTCGAGGGCGTCACCACCACCAGTGCATTTGCATAAAGTGCCGCCATTTCCTCGTTGTTTACGCGGCCGGGCAGTTCTGCGTCCGAGATGCGCCGCATCCGCGTCGCCGCTTCCGCCCCGTATGCGCCGGTGATAACAAGGGGCACCTCTCGCAGCCCGGCGCTGCTTGCATGGGCGCGCAGCAGCACCTCGGGGTTCTTGCGTGCATCATCTCCGCCTACCATCAGAATATGGCGCTGCTGGGCTTGCGGCAGAGCATCCAGAAAGGGCGGCAACCCCACACCTGTCACCACGCTCTGCACCGCCCCGAACAGCTCGCGCAGCCGCGCATCACTTGGCACGGAAATCGGGAAGAACAGATCATATCGCCGCAGCCAGGCTAGGGCAGAATAATACTCCAGCCGCGCCACGTGCTCGCGCAAATACCACTTTGGTTCGTCAAGCGGAATAAAATCGTAAACGCAGGCGGCTTTCATCACCCGCGCATCCGTTAGCAGCCTGGCGCAAAAATTCTGCTCTGGCGAAAACGGCGAGGGGTTCAGAAACACCCTGGCGCCTGGCACATAAGCATGCGGGGAAAGCCCGGCCGCCAGCCTGGTTACCTCCTCCGGCAAATCTGGCAATGCGGGGTCAAAAACCCCCACCCAGCCGGGCGGCGCGTGGCGCAGCAGGCTGCGCGCATGGTTGCCAATGCCCCGCTCGTAATATTGCCTGTCCTGCAGGCAGCGCAGATCAATCACAACTGTCATAACGGCGGGGTCATTGGCGGCGCGTCGTCTCCGGTTTACAGGCTTTCTAATGTGTCTTTTGAATCTGTTCCAATGCGCCGCCTAACCGAACTTCGTCTGCCTATCGAGCATTCAGAGGCCGAGCTGCTTGCCGCCATCGCCGCCGGGTTCGCCGTGCCAGAGCGCGCCATTCTCTCCTGGCACATCCATCGCCGCGCCTGGGATGCGCGAAAAAAATCGCAGATCATGCTGGTTTATACCATCGACGCCACGCTGGCGGTTGAAACCGCCAAAGGCGAGCTCACGCCGGAAATAAACTACCAATTCGCCGCCAAAGCCAAGCGCCCCCCGGCCAAACGCCCCGTCATCATCGGCACCGGCCCTTGCGGCATTCTGGCGGCACTCATTCTGGCTGAAGCTGGGTTCTGCCCGCTGGTGCTGGAACGCGGCAAGCTGGTGCGCGAACGCACGAAAGACACCTGGGGCCTATGGCGGCGCGGCGAGCTAGACCCCACTTCCAACGTGCAATTCGGCGAAGGCGGGGCGGGCACATTCTCAGACGGTAAGCTCTACTCCCAGATCAAAGATCCCCGCCATCTTGGCCGCAAGGTGATGGAGGAATTCGTCGAGGCTGGCGCGCCCGAAGAAATTCTCTATATCGCCAAGCCGCATATCGGCACGTTCCGGTTGGTTACCATGGTCGAAGCCATCCGCGCCAAGGTGGAAGCCCTGGGCGGGGAATACCGTTTCGGTGCCAAGGTGGACGATTTCGAGATCGATAACGGCCAGATGCGCGCCGTTATTCTTGAAAATGGCGAGCGGATCGAAACCGAGCACGTCATCCTCGCCGTCGGCCATTCCGCGCGTGACACCTTCGCCCGGCTGCATGAACGCGGCGTGTTCATGGAGGCCAAGCCCTTCTCCATCGGGTTTCGCATCGAACATCCGCAAGGCATGATCGACCGCCACCGCTTCGGCTCCTTCGCCGGGCACCCGATCCTGGGCGCAGCCGACTACAAGTTGGTGCACCACGCCACAAATGGCCGCTCGGTTTACAGCTTTTGCATGTGCCCAGGCGGCACCGTCGTTGCCGCAACATCTGAGCCGGGCCGGGTTGTTACCAACGGCATGAGCCAATATTCCCGGGCCGAGCGCAACGCCAATGCCGGCATTGTGGTCGGCATTACACCGGCTGATTACCCTGGTGACGTACTGGCAGGCGTGGAATTTCAACGCCAATGGGAGAGTGCGGCCTACGTGGCGGGCGGCGGGGGCTATAAAGCGCCGGGCCAATTGGTGGGGGATTTTGTCGCGGGTCGCGCCTCCGCAGCGTTTGGCGAGGTGCAACCCAGCTATAAACCTGGCGTGTACCTTACCGATCTCGCCTCCACGCTGCCGGATTACGCCATCGCTGCCATCCGCGAGGCGCTGCCCGCTTTCGGTCGGCAGATCAAAGGCTTCGACAGGCCAGACGCGGTGCTGACCGGCGTTGAAACCCGCACCTCGTCGCCGTTGCGCATCACCAGAGGCAAGGATTTCTGCTCCCTCAACGTGCGCGGGCTTTATCCCGCGGGCGAGGGGGCGGGCTATGCAGGCGGTATCCTCTCCGCCGGGGTGGATGGCATTAAAGTGGCCGAAGCGGTAAGCAAAAGTCTGTATATGTCTTAAAATTTATACGTACACGATTTCGTGTGCACTATTTAATACCTTACGGGACCGTGATAACCGATTTAATTAACGCACGTTAATTATATCGTTAACCGGAGTTTCCGATGACCGTTACCACGTCCCTCTATAGCACCACCAGCACGAGCTATATTCCCCAGTATCAGGGGCTTAACGTCATCACTTTTGGGAATTACGAAAACGCCACTGGTTACGTCACCAGCGACCAGGTTTATTTCGGCACCCAGCCCAATCCCTCCACCGCAGCGGGCACCATCAGCTTCACCACCGGCTCCACCCCGTCCGGCGTGTATCAAGGCTATAGCGGCGGCCCTTATGCGCCATCCCCCACCAGCAACAACACCACCAGCGCCTCAATCACCAATGATTTTATTGCAGCGCAAGCCAACTCCAACATCAACTTTGCCTTCAACCAAACGGAGCAATATTTTGGCGCGCTCTGGGGGTCGATGAACGCCTCCAACGAGCTTCAATTCTACAAAGGCGGCGTGCTTGTGGCCACCGTTCAGGTGGTCACCGCCAAGGGCAACAAAACAGACCTCGTAACCACCGTCGGCAACACGCAAATCTCCTCAACTCAAGTCACCGCCGAGAACACCTACTACGTTTCGGTCAACATCTCTGGCGGCTATGATTCCGTCGTTGCATCCACCGGTTCCGGCGGGTTCGAGCTCGGTTATATATCCTACGCCAGCACCACCATCACGGCGAACCCGCTCACCGGCTCCGGCGCTAAAATCATCACACCGTATGACAGTGCCAACAACCATCCGATGTGCTTCCTGGAAGGCACGTTGATCGCGACGCC